>PWUG01000258.1 GCA_003562605.1 Syntrophomonadaceae bacterium
GCTTATGGAACCCCGGTTACAATTAATAAAAACGCAGTGGAAGCAAACCGGCTCATATTAACCGGTTCTATTGTTTATCATTTTCTGGCCGGCTGGGGAGGCGGTAAAAAAGCTGTCCTTCCCGGCGTGGCCGGATATGAGACGATAATGAAAAATCATTCCCTTGCTTTCCACCCCGAACCTGGGAAGGGGCTAAACCCAGCCGTCTGCGCCGCTAAAATAAGCGGCAATCCCTGCAGCGAAGACATGCTTCAGGGTGCCAATTTTGTTAAGCCTGACTTTTTAGTTAACAGTATTATCAATGATTCCGCCCATAAAATAGCTTACGTCGTAGCCGGAGATTATATTACCGCTCATAAAAGGGGCTGCAGGCTGGTAAATGACCATTACGGCATATCCATTGACGGCAAGGCTGAACTCGTTATTGCCTCCTGCGGCGGGTACCCCAAAGATATAAACTTATACCAAACCTATAAGACGATCTACAATGCTCATTTTGCCCTCGAAAAGGGGGGAACACTTCTGCTGCTGAGTGAAAGCCGTGAAGGGTTTGGCAGTGATGATTTCGAGTCAATTTTGATGACCTACACTGATAACCGGTCCAGGGAAAAAGCCCTGCGCCGAAAATATACCATTGGCGGGCATATGGGCTACCACACTGCAGTAATGGCCGAAGAAAATGATATTGTAATTTATAGCGATCTACCTGCAAAAGACGTCCGGCAGATCGGTATGACCGCTGTCAAATCACTTGATGAGGGAATCAATTTAATTAAAGAGAAACACGGAGGAATACCACCAGCCTATATTATGCCCTTCGGCGGCAGTACGCTGCCGGTTTTAGCCTAAAACTGCCAAACGGTTTCTGCTTACCGGGGGATACAATCTTCACAGGGGACATTTACCTGGCATTTACCGCAAATACTGTGTTCATAGCCATATTTTACACGCAGGGGTCTGGCATGGTCTTCAATGCGCGTGTAACGGTAACAGGCGGACTTATCCTTGCCCTCTGCTGTAATGGCACCCGAGGGACAGCGTTCGGCACAGGCACCACAGCTTTGGTCAGCAAAGAAAGGGCAGTTTTTAAAGGGACCGCCGGCATTGCGAAACGTAAACGGGAAATGCAAATCGGTAATTACACTGCCAAAACGGCCGGCAATGCCTATTTCCGTAATTAATCCCCTGCTCAGGCCGAATGAACCCAGCCCTGCGGCGTAAGCAATGTGTCTTTCCGACCAGTTACTTTTAAAACTTTTATAATCGGCTATGTAATCTTCGTGCAGGGCAGGAACTACCGCCACACCGCCCATGTTCTCAAGTTCCTTTACCAGGTGGAGACGCATTTGTTTATTGAATTCCTCACCTAAGAAACGCCCGTGCAGCCATTCAGCTGAAGGAAGCGCGCCGTCGTAATTTGAACGGCGGACAAATTCACTAAAACGCAAAAAGTAGGAAATAACCGTAGAAGCACCGGGCAACCATTCCCGGGGGGGACGAAACAAAGAACCGATCACAGATTCTATACTGAAGTTTTCGAAAATGGAATCATCCGCAGCAGCAAAACCAGTCAATAAATTGTCATAGATCATTTCTCCGCCTGGAAGCCTATTCCCCGGATCGGCTTCCAGAAATTTGGCCATTGATTGATGGAGATATTTACTCTTGTTCAGGATATTTTTTCCCTCCCGCGGGTTCCGTAGAAAGCAAATTGATAAAAATATATATTTGACAGTCAGGCGGGCAATCCTGCCTGGCTTTCGATTAATTACTATTATTTCATAATGATCTATTCATTGCACGGGCAGCTTCCCTGCGGTATGATTAAAAAACTAACAATCGCAGGTGAATATGATGCCATGGTTTATCGCTTTATCCGGTTCAATTATTATCATCCTGATTTGTATATACAGCAAGCTTAATATCGGCCTGACCATGCTCGCAGGAGCTGCCACCCTGGGTTTGCTGGCAGGTCTGCCCCTGTCCGGCTTTTTAGAAGTACTAACCGGAGGACTGTGGAACAGCATCACCATAATGCTAATTATCAGCATCCTGCTGCTTGGAGTCTTAGGCCACATTCTCAAAGAAACGGGCGCCATGGAAGAAATTATCCTAAACCTGAACGCCCTGGTGTCCGATATACGCATCATAGCTGCCACGATGCCCATGATAATAGGGATGCTGACTGTACCCGGCGGCGCAATTCTTTCGGCTCCGCTGTGCGCCGAGGCGGGAACCCGGCTGGAAGTCTCCCCGGTGCGCCAGGCAGTTATCAACAACTGGTTCAGGCATGTTCTTTATTTCATGTTCCCCCTCTTCCCCAGTTTAATTATTGCCTCCGAGTTATCCGGAGTCAGTCTGAGCCGTTTTTTCCTGCATAATTTACCACTGACTGTAATCGGGACTATCTTCGGATTTTATTTCCTATTTAAAGGCTACAGCGGCTCAAAAGAGGTAAATAGCATTTCCTTTTCCTGGCGAAGGGCAGGGTTTCTGATAAAAAGCATCCTGCCGCTGATATTTATTCTCATCCTGGTAGTAGTTTTTGATCTCTATTTTCCGTTTGCCCTTGTGGCAGGCATTACTTTGGCTCTCTTTAATTATCTGCCGCGGGGTAAAAGGAGCCAGGAAGTAATCCGGCGTCTGCGCACGATGCTGCTTCCGGGGGTCAAAATCCCGGTTGCCCTGGTCATCGCCGGAATCATGCTCTATAAAGAAATGCTTACCCGTACCGGTGTGATTTACGATATGACAAACCTGGTTCTGGAACTGGGTTTACCGGTTATCGTGCTGATTGCCGTAATCTCTTTCCTTGTGGGAATGCTTACCGGAGACAACTCGGCCAGCGTGGTTATTCTCTTTCCTTTATTTATGCCCCTGGTCCCGGCGGGCGGGGCAGTTTATACCGCTTACCTCGCCTTTATTTATGCCGGATCGACAGCCGGTCATATTATATCCCCCGCTCATCCCTGCTTTTCATTGACAAAAGAATATTACTCCGTCGAAATAAAAGAATTTATTGTGCTAACTCTGCCCATGCTGGCAGTGGTTATGGCAGCCGGCTTTCTGATAACGGCACTATTCGGCTATCACTGATAGCCTGGTTCTAAATAAACAGGGAGGCCCGATCTGGCAGGCCCCCTATTTTTTTTTGCTTTCCTGGATTGTACTATGCAGATCTGCAGATCACACCGGTTCCAGCGATTTTAATTCGCGTTTAAGGTACTGGGTGCGGCTCAGGTTTCGCTGCAGTTTCCCGGAACTGGTTTTCGGCATTGTTCCCGGCTGGACCAGTACGATATCACGGGGAGGGAAGCCGACTATAGCAATAACCTGTTCGCGAATTGCCCGTCTGACCGCTACAAGATCCTCTGCACGTACTTCAGCGACGACAACTATAGTTTCTTTCCGCTTACTGCCCTCAACCCCAAAAGCGATAACATTTCCAGCCCGCACTCCTTCAACTCCTCCAACAGCCCTTTCTATATCTTCCGGAAATATATTCCGGCCGGCAATAATGATGACATCTTTAATTCTTCCGCACAAAATAAGTTCAGGCGGCCCGCCTTCCGGGCTATTTACAAAATATGCAAGATCGCCTGTCCTCAGCCAGCCATCTTTAAAGAGGCTTTTATTAAGATCCGGCCGCTTATAGTAGCCCGTTGTAACCGAGGTACCCTTTATTTCAAGCTCTCCGACTTCACGTATCCCTCTTAATTCCCCGGTTTCCAGGTCCCGGATACGCATTTCGAGGCCGGGAATAGGTGTTCCGAGTAAAGGAAAAGACCGTGTGCCTTCGTCATTTGGGTTAGCAGGTTTGGCAATCCTTTCTCCTTCGAGGGCATTACGATCAACAGTATCAACGGCCATACCTCTTAATGGCGGCGGGAAAGTCCCGCCGAGAGAAAGCTCGGCCATACCAAAGGCGCAGAATACTGCTTCGCCCCTGAAACCATGCGGTTCAGCTGCCTTAATCAAAGTTTCCACAACATCCGGATCAACCGGTTCGGCTCCATTAAGCGCCAGGCGCACCCGGGACAAATCTAAGGTTTCTCCTTTATCGGTCATTCTGCGAAAAGCACGGGTAGCTAAAACCCAAGAAAAATTCGGTCCTGAGGTCACTGTTCCCTTGTAGTCATGTATCCAATGCATCCAATCAGCCGGCCGGGAAAGAAAATCCTGTGGTGATGCCAGAACCAGGGAACAACCGGATACCATCGGGACTGTAAGTAATCCAACCAGGCCCATATCATGATATAAGGGCAGCCATGAGACAAAAATATCTTCAGGCACCACCTGAGCGGCTTCAATCATCCCGGCAATATTGGCTTCCAGGATACGATGGGGGAGCATGACCCCTTTTGGGTTTGAAGTTGAGCCTGATGTGAACTGTAAAATGGCCAGACGCTCGGGATCATAAGGTACTTCTTTGTAATCATCTACAGTCGGCCGATCCTGACCCGGTTCCAGTTCATCGAGAAGCAGGACGGGTGGATCGCCGGGTTTTGTTTCATGAAATGCCGCCAGATCAGGATCAAGCAGAAGCAGCCTGATATCGCCGTGCAGCATTAGTGCCCTGGTCTGGCTGGCAAACTCTTCAACAGAGCTGAAGCGCATCGGGATCGGAATCATACTGACACTTCCGCCGGCCAGCCATACGGCCTGAATGGCAGTAACCAGGTTACGGGTTGTCGGGCCAAGAAGAGCAATATGGTCTCCGGGCTGAACACCTTTGGCCTGCAGAGAAGCAGCCATTGCTTTGGCAGCCTGGTGCAGCTGCCCCCAGGTCAGGGTTACAGCCTGTTTATCGTTATTTCCCGCAGCAGAACCAACAAAAGTAATAGTATTTGAACCCCCTGCAACCTGCCTGATTCGCATAAGCAGTGGTTCGGCTTTAATTGCATCATCTGCTGTTTTTATGATCAGTGCTTTATTTTGATTTGTTTCTGTTAGCTCTCGATCAGTCATCACTTACCTCCTGTAAAATATATTAATAATAAAATATGAATAAGAGATATATATTTCCCACGAACCGGTTAATACCCTTTTTTGATCTGCCTGAAAGACCCTGAAAAAGAAAAAGGAACGGTCTTTAACTAAGTAAGACCATCCCTTTTTGGTTGCCATTCAGCCATTCATTATTGCCTAGTACGGTTTCGATTTTTTAGCCAGGTAATCCAACAGGAACGGATTTAAAACCTTAATATATGTTCCTTTCATGCCAAGTGAACGGGATTCAATTACTCCGGCACTTTCGAATTTGCGAAGGGCATTAACAATCACGGATCGGGTTATGCCCAACTGGTCGGCAATTTTACTGGCCACCAGGAGCCCCTCGACTCCGCCGAGTTCTTCAAAGATATGCTCGACTGCTTCAAGTTCAGAATAAGACAGGGTTGCCACTGCTAGTTGAACGACTGCCTTATTGCGGGCATCTTCTTCTATTTCTTCCTGTCTTGATCTAAGCATCTCCATACCGACCACTGTTGCACCGGTCTCAGCAAGAATTAGATCCTCGGCATCAAACAACTCGTTAAAGCGAGCAAGCAGCAAAGTGCCAATCTGATCACCACCGCCAATGATAGGTACTATCGTGGTAATCTTATTGGCAAAGAGGCACCTTTCCGAGTCTATAAAAACACAGTCATTTGTTTTTTGTCGCAAGTTAACCCTGGATTCGTCTTCCCTCAACAGGAATTCATTGTAGTCCTCGGGGAAATTGCCATCCTCCAGTACGTTGTTAACCATTAATTCACATTCAAACTCATCAACGAGAGACCAACCTAATATCACACCTTGCCGATCGGCAATATAGACATTGGCATGAATAACATTCTTAAGAACATCGGCTACATCCTTAAAGTTTACATGCTGGCCCGCGCTTTTCTGTAAAATCTTGTTAATACGACGAGTCTTCTCAAGTAAGGGAGAAGAAATCACGTCTTTCACCCACCTTTCTTCACTCATGAATTTACAAAATATATTTGCTTAAATCTTTATCTTTAACCACTTTATGCAGCTTGCTTTGAACATATTCCCGGTCTACAGTAATCTCTCTTGAGATGCTTTCATCAGGCAGGTCAAAAGAGA
>PWUG01000300.1 GCA_003562605.1 Syntrophomonadaceae bacterium
AACATTGCCGGGGTGGCAGCCGGCCTGATTCTGGCTATCAGATTTTTTGAATATCTGAGCAACTTGATTTTAAGCTTTACAAGCATGTCAAAGTTTATCGCAGATTTTGTCAGTTTTGTGGTCATTTTTTCTTTAGTGGCTGTCGCTTTTCACCTGCTGGGTTCATTTTTAACCAGTATAAAAGGTTTTAAATCATTTAAACTGATTGACAGGATCGGAGGCAGCGCAGCCGGCCTGGCAGTTGGCCTGGCCTTAATCGGCCTGGTCCTTGTTTTTCTGACTGCTTTTCCAATCTTCGCTGAGTTTCAGGTGCTTTTTGATCGTTCATACCTGGCACAGCCCATAGTCGAGGCAGCCCATAGTGTATACGGCCAGCTTTCAGAACAGCTGCCCCTGAATGAGTATCCTGAGAAGATAATCGGTTATGTAAGCTCTTTAAACGGTTCACCCGATCACGGCGAAGTCGGTTTTGTAAGCCTTGACGGAGCAACCTGTTTCGTTTGTCAGGAACCGGTGGAGTTTATAGGGTTTTTTAACCAAAAGGGTTCTGTATATCCAAAGTTCGTCTGCAGCGGCTGCGGACGCACCAGCCACGGCTGTCAGACTTATGAGGGCTATCATGAAATGTTTGACCGGTGCCCTGTCGAACTGGGTAACCGGGGTTATCATATTGATTGTGAAATATGGCCGAATTACGATAACCGGCGACCCGGGGGAATTTGTACGGTTTGCGGAACCGAAGCGAATTAGAGTGGTTCTATGAGTTCCGGGCTGTTTTTGGTGGGTTTGTTGACCGCTGGAGATACCGGATGTGCGGCCATTTCTTCGGGCGGGTATGATTTTAACAGATGAAGAAGCTCTGCGGAACCGGTTTGGGGATCGAGCCATTTTTCGAAGTCCCCGGGTGATATAATCACCGGCATACGATCGTGCAGAGAAGCTATAAGTGTATTCGGTCCTGTAGTCAGGATGGTACAGCTTTCAAGGGGCTCCTCCCCCTTCTCCCAGCGTTCCCAGAGGCCGGCCAGGGAAAAGGGCTGACCGTTTTTTTGATATATATAGTATGGCTGTTTAGCGCCGCCTTCTTTCTTCCATTCGAAAAACCCACTGGCGGGAATGAGCAGCCTTCTTTTTTTGAAGGCATCCCTGAACGATGGCTTCTCAGCGGCAGTTTCCGAGCGGGCATTGATCATGCGGCTTCCGATGGATGCATCTTTAGCCCAGAAGGGCACCAGCCCCCATTTCAGGTCGGCTAACTCCCTTTTTCCGTGCGCGGGGGAGAGGCGCAGGGCTGAAATGCTCTGGGAGGGGGCGATATTGTAGCGGGGTATAAAATCATCGCGAATCTCCAGCTGGTAGAGCATCTCGAGAATCTTTTTTTCGGTAACCAGGGCAAAGCGTCCGCACATAACGGTTCCCCCTTATTTGCGCTCTTCCTTCACGCCGTAGAAACCGAGATTGAAGCGGTGGATAGTTGGCACACCGGGAGGGACAAAGGCGACACGGTCACCGTCGTGCAAAGTTGTCGATAACGGCTTGACAAGCCTGTTAATAAAGACTACTTCGACATCTTCGGCCGGTATATCAAGCTTTTCCCGTAGTTCTTCGGCAGTAAGCGACGCTTCCGGCTCATAGAAAAGCGGGTCAGGCCAGTTCCGCTCCTTAAATAAAAAATAGAGTTTGCCGAAAGCGCGAACTTCCAGTGCTGCCATTTATTACACCCCTATCGCGGCCGTTTTATGTCAGCCGGTCAGCCGGCTGATACAGCCTTTCCCTGTAAAATTCAATAAAAATCGGTTATTTCCTTCTCCAGTTGAGAACCCGGATATACAATTTTTATTAAATTAGTTCCCCTGGAAAGGCAAACAGGCAGGTAACGTTGAATATATATCTTGGTTGATTTTCATCGTATTTTGGTTATGCAGCATATTAAAAAGGGGCGGATAATGTGAAACTTTTTGAACCGATCAAAGTCGGCAGTATGGAGCTGAAGAACCGCATTGCCATGCCGGCGATTCATCACTCTTACACACCGGATGGATTTGTCAACGAAAGGTTGATCAAATATTACGAAGCGAGGGCCCGCGGCGGTGTAGCCCTGATTACAGTGGGCGGGTGCACTGTAGACACGATCGGATCACATCCAATGATGATCGGCCTGCATGATGATAAGTTTATCAATGGGTTGAAAGAACTGACCGGCGCGATAAAAGAAAACGGTGCTGCTGCGGCCGCCCAGCTCTACCAGGCCGGGCGTTATGCTCACAGCATGATGATCGGTCAGCAACCTGCAGCTCCTTCGGCGATCGCTTCAAGATTAACACGCGAGACGCCCCGGGAGATGACCCTGGAAGATATTGAGAACGTCCTCGAGAGTTTTGGTGAAGCTGCCAGGCGGGCTAAAGAAGCCGGTTTCGATGCCGTTGAAATAATTGCCAGCGCAGGTTATTTGATCTGCCAGTTTCTTTCTCCCTTAACCAACGAACGGACCGACCAGTACGGCGGATCGTGGGAAAACCGGACCCGCTTTGGCCTGGAGGTAATCCACAGAACCAGGGAGAAGGTCGGGCCCGACTATACTGTGATGGTGCGGATTTCGGGAAGCGATTTTATGCCCGGCAGTAATACCAACCGGGAGGCAGCCCTTTTTGCGGCTGAACTTGAAAAGGCCGGCGTTGATTGTTTTAATGTCACCGGCGGCTGGCACGAATCAAGGGTGCCCCAGATTACCGGGGACCTTCCCCGCGGCGGTTTCAGCTACCTGGCCCGGGGAGTCAAAGAGGCTATAAGTGTGCCGGTAATCGCCAGTAACCGCATCAACGACCCTATCGTAGCTGAACAAATTTTGCAGCTCAACCTGGCCGATATGATCAACATGGGCCGGCCGTTGATTGCCGACCCGGAACTGCCGAACAAGGCGAAAAGTGGAGCGTACGATTCTATCAGACGCTGCATTGCCTGTAACCAGGGTTGTTTCGACAGTGTTTTCAGCATCCAGGCCGTCCACTGCACGGTCAACCCGGCTGCCGGACATGAATACGAGATTGATATAACAGCGGCCGAAAATCCAAAAAAAGTTTTAGTCATAGGCGGAGGACCGGCCGGCATGGAGACTGCGCGCCTGGCGGCGGCAAGGGGGCACCACGTTACCCTGTGGGAAAAGGGAAGCTGCCTGGGCGGCAACCTGCATTATTCGGCTATGCCTCCGGGCAAGGATGAGTTTATTACCCTGCTCGACTACTATTCAAGCGAACTGCCTAAAAACGGGGTCAAAATACTGCTTAACCGAGATGCAGCAGCCGATGAAATTATTGCCGAAGGTGCCGAGGTGGTGGTTGTCGCAACCGGCGCGCGGGGCCTGAAAGCGCCGTTTCCGGTTAAAGGACAGGCAGAGGTAGTATCGGCGCTGGCGATACTTGATGGCAGCGTTATACCAGGCGAAAAAGTTGTTGTAATCGGGGGTGGATCAGTCGGCTGCGAAACTGCCGTAGCTATCGCCGAAATGGGCACAATATCCGCCGAGACCCTGAAATTTTTAATGGAAAATGATGCCGAAACTCCCGAAAAACTTAAAGAGCTCTTGAACCGCGGCACCAGGGGTGTCACCCTGGTCGAGATGGAAAAAGGTATCGGCCGCGACATCGGGATCACCACCCGCTGGGTGATCATTAAAACTATCCGCCGCCTGGGCGTAAGGGTCATGGATCAGTGTGCGGTAAAAGAAGTCAACCAGGACGGGGTCCTGGTGGAAAAAGAGGGCAAAGAAACCCTACTACCGGCAGATACAGTAGTTCTCGCTCTTGGAGCGGAGGCCAACAATGAACTGGTAGGGCAGTTAGAGGGAAAAGTCAGGGAACTGCATGTAATCGGCGATGCCCTCAAACCGCGGAAGATCACCGAGGCTGTCCGTGAAGGGTTCGATCTGGCAAGGAATCTATAGATAACATTATTTAATTGCGGCATTATTGGCCTTTGATAAATTCCTCGGTCAACTGGTAAGCCTGGTAGTCGGAATATTGGCGGGGCGGGTGCTTCGAGAAGTAGGCCGAAGGGCCTTCCAGAACGCCCCCCTCTCCCCTGTCGAGGGCCAGCTTGCAGCAGCGTATCGCATCAATGGCAATACCGGCCGAATTTGGAGAATCTTCAACGCTTAAACGCATTTCCAGGTTTATAGGCACATTGCCGAAAATTTGCCCTTCCATACGCAGAAAACAGACTTTATTATCTTTCTGCCAGGGCACGTAGTCGCTGGGACCAATATGGATATCGCGATCGGCGAGCCGCTTGCCTGCTGCCGCCTGGACCGCTTCTGTTTTCGAAATACGCTTGGTGGCAAGGCGATCATTGTTGGTCATATTCAGGAAATCGGTATTACCACCCGTATTCAGCTGGTAGGAACGATCTAATTTGACCCCGCGCTTGCTAAACAGTTCGGCCAGGGCGCGGTGCAGAATGGTAGCCCCCATCTGGGACTTTATATCGTCACCGATAATGGGGATATTCTTTTCGGCAAACCGGCCGGCCCACTGCGGATCGCTGGCGATAAAAACAGGGATATTGTTAATATAGGCAACACCGGCTTCAAGAGCGCAGCCGGCATAAAACCGGGTTGCTTCCTCCGAGCCGGCAGGCAGGTAATTGAGCATAACTTCCGTACCCGAGCTGCGCAGGATTTCAACAATCGCATTCTTTTCCTGTTCGGGAGAATCACTGATTGAAAAAGTGTAATCTTCTTCAAAGTTGAGCATATGCTTTGACACACCATCGAGCACTTTACCCATATGCACGGTAACCCCGCCGGGAGGAAGATCGGTGTAAAAGGGCCTTGCACAGTTTGGCGGGGCAAAAACGGCACGATTGATATCCCGGCCTACCTTGCGCTTATCTATATCGAAAGCGGCAGATACTTCTACATCATAAGGCCGGTAACCGCCAATATTCCAGTGCATCAATCCGACTGCATCATCTTCGTTTTTATCCCGGTAGTAATGGATTCCCTGGACCAGGGCGCTGGCGCAGTTGCCGACGCCTACGATAGCTATTTTTACTTTAGGCATTTATAAGTCCTTCTTCCTTTTATTAACTTCCAAAAAATATTATAACTCACAAAGCTCAATTAGGGAAATAATTACCTGCAAATGCAGGAAAACGGCAAAAACTTTTAGAAGTAGACTGCAGGCCGGAATAATAAATTTTGTCTAAAGGGAATTGGAGGTCCATGATATGGATAAAAAAGCAGAGTTAATCGGACAGGATGATCAAATGGAACTGTTTCGGCTGGAAACCGAACCATTCGGGACAAATGCCTATATCCTTGTTTGCCGGGAAAGCGGTGAAAGCGTGCTGATTGATACCCCCGGAAACCCGGAGATCATTAAAGAAAAACTTAAAAATACCAGGGTAAAATATATCCTGATGACCCATGGTCATATGGACCATATTATGGCCCTGAAAGAGCTTTATGCGGCGCTGGATGCACCGCTTGCTGTCCATGAGGGGGATGCAGGGAAACTGCCGGTTAAGGCGGATACTTTGCTTAAAGACGGCAATACTATAGAATGCGGCAAATTGAGGCTGGAGGTCATTCATACTCCCGGCCATACTCCCGGCAGCTTATGTTTCAGAATTGGAAAGTACCTGTTTTCCGGGGATACAATTTTTCCCGGCGGGCCGGGAAAAACTGATACGCCGCGGGATTTTAAACAGATCCTCGCTTCAATTCAGGAAAATGTGCTTACCCTGCCTGATGAAACCGTAATCCTTCCGGGGCATGGCGATGCGACTACTTTAGAAAAAGAGCGTAAATTAATTGAAGCTTTCATTTCCCGGGTTAAAAGCGATGACCTCTGCGGTGATGTCACCTGGAACAGCTCCTGAAATACGATCTGCCTTGCTAATTTATTTTCGGGGTTACCAGGGTATTTCAACACGGTGAAAAGCTTCAGCCAGTTCAAAATCCCTGTCACGGGCGGCGTCTTCTGCGCGCTGCCTTAACCACTGCTCAATCGAAGGAAAATGGTGGCCGCTGACCTGGCTTTCATGACAGCGCA
>PWUG01000307.1 GCA_003562605.1 Syntrophomonadaceae bacterium
CTGACCGCTAAGCCGGTGAATGTTCTGGGATTTGGCCAGAACTCCAATGGTTCCCTGGGTCATCAAAAGGATATAACAGTCATTAAGGCCAGAGAGAGATCTGCACAGGAGGCTTATCGCATGGCTGGAGTTTCTCCTGATGATATCGATATATGTGAGCTACATGACTGCTTTACCATAGCAGAAATTGTTGCTACGGAGGCATTGGGCTTCTTTCCTTATGGTGAAGGTAGCAGAGCCGTGGCAGAAGGGAAAACAGACATCGGGGGCAAGGTGGTTGTTAATCCATCTGGTGGGTTAAAATCAAAAGGCCATCCCATAGGTGCTACCGGTGCTGCGCAGACCTATGAAATCGTGAAACAGCTAAGAGAGGAATGTGGAGACAGGCAGATTGATGGGGCAAAAACCGGTATGACAGATACGCTGGGCGGTGATTTATGCACCGTCTGCAACATAATCTACCAGAAGGGGTGGTAACTGTGGGGGTCAAGGAAACGCTGTATTATCATGAATTCTTATCTGCCGCCGAAACAAAGAACGAGCTTTTAGGCTTGAAATGTAACTCCTGCAGGTCTTATACCTGCCCACCCAAAATGGTGTGCCTGGAATGTGCTTCTGATGATTGCGAAGTGGTCGCTTTAAGTAAAGAAGGGACCATCAGAACATTTACCGTTATTCGGGTGCTTCCCGAGGGTTTTGATGGTGATAATATTGTTGTTGGAATGGTTGAACTTGTAGAGGGACCGTGGCTTATGGTCAATATTAAAACGAATCTCCAGGCAACAATGGAGATCATCGGGAAAAAAGGGATAATCGGGTTTGACGCGCTGCCGGGTGACAAGTATTCCGGTGGGAAAAGGGTTGTGCTGTCGTTTAAGCTAGATGATGAGCGCTGAAATAACAAAAAAACATAAAGATATCTGAAAACCAGCAAGGCCCCTTCATTAATTCTTATGTACTCGCCCAAATACATGCTTGGAGGAGGAAATTATTATGCAAATTAATGGATCTGTAGCCGTGGTAACCGGGGGAGCTTCGGGGTTGGGTGAAGCGACAGTTCGCCTTCATGTGCAGGGTGGGGGATTAGCGGCAATTCTCGATCTCTCTGAAGAGAATGGAAGCCAGCTGGCCGCCGAACTGGGTGAGAAGGCTGTCTTTATCAGAACAGACGTGACAAGTGAAGAAAGTGTGCGCAAGGCAGTTGAGGAAACAATAACAAGCCTTGGATCTATCCACATTCTCGTCAACTGTGCGGGAATTGGTATCGCCCAGAAAGTGCTGGGCAGGAAGGGGATCCATTCTCTTGCTGATTTTAATCGTGTGGTTCAGGTAAACCTGGTGGGCACCTTTAATGCCATTCGCTTTGCTGCAGAAAAAATGGCAGCTAATATACCTAGCGATGACGGAGAACGCGGTGTCATTGTAAGCACGGCTTCTGTCGCTGCCCTGGAAGGTCAAATTGGACAGGCCGCTTACAGCGCCTCCAAAAGCGGCGTTATAGGTATGACCCTTCCCATTGCCCGGGAACTTGCCGAGCACGGTATTAGGGTCTTAACCATCGTGCCCGGACTGTTCAGCACACCCATGTTTGACTCTCTTTCTGAAGAAGTACGCAGCTCGCTGGGAAAAATGACGCCTTTTCCCCAACGCATGGGACGTCCCGAAGAGTATGCCCTGCTGGTGAAGAGCATCGTGGAAAATCCCATGTTGAACGGCACGTCCATACGGCTGGACGGGGCAATACGCATGCAGCCCAGGTAGATTTTGCCCGAACCGTTTATGCTGACCTAATGTCGCCTCCCCTTCTCAAGGGGAGGCGACTAATATCAGAGTTAGGACAAGGGACTTTCCGGGCAGAACAATCGAGCATATCAAGTTTCAGCTGCAGCTCCTCTATAGCGGGGACTTCTTACAGGAGTAAGTGAAATATGAAATATAAACATATAACATTGACCATAAAAGAAAAGGTTGCCTGTTTAGTATTCAGTCGTCCTGAAGTATACAATGCAATCAATAATGAGTTTTTAGAAGAATTGATCGATGCGACGTCAAGGGTATCTTCGGACGATCAACTAGGTGCATTAATCATTACCGGAAAAGGCAAAGCTTTCTGTTCCGGAGGGGACATAAGCACATTTGCAGGGGGTGATGGCACCTCAAATCTCGAAATCCTGTTGAGTTCTTTCTATACCTGGATATATCGGATTGTTAATATGGACAAACCAGTGATTGCCGGGGTAAATGGCTATGCCTATGGGGCCGGGTTTAGTGTAGCGCTGTTTTGCGATTTAATCATTGCAGCAGAAGAAGCAAGGTTCAGCCTTTCCTTTGTTAATGTTGGGGCAGTCCCGGATGGAGGCGCAGCCTATTTTTTACCCAGGATAATTGGCTTGCCTTATGCCAAAGAACTTGCGTTTACGGGTGGGCAAATTAATGCCCAAGAAGCAAAAGAATTACGAATCATCAACAAAGTTGTGCCCGGAGAGAAACTGTTAGAAGAAAGTATGAGCCTGGCTCAGAAGCTTGCTTCAGGACCTCGCTTGGCTCACGGGTATGCCAAGAGATTGTTCAACCAAACCATAAACCTTTCGTTGGAAGATTTTTTGGAACAAGAACGTCTTGCCCAGATCAACTGCTTTAAAACGGATGATCACCACGAAGCGGTACGCGCCTTTCTGGAAAAGCGAAAACCGCAATTTAAGGGTCGTTAATGCTGGAGAAAACGTAAACGGCTTATTGAGGAGGCAGATGATATGGAAAAAACAGATGTTATGCAAACATTATCTGGCAAATTTGTTCTCGGTGAATTGTTGGCCAGGCAAAGCAGAAAATTCCCGGATAAACTGGCCCTTGTATACAATAATACAAGGCTAAGCTATCGGGAACTTAATGAAAGAGTGAACCGCCTTGCCAATTATTTGAAAGGCAGAGGAGTAAAACACGGGGACAAGGTTGGTATTTTACTATTCAATGGTAATGAAGTATTGGAGGCATATTTCGCTTCATACAAACTGGGGGCTGTGGCCGTTCCTGTCAACTTTAGATTTGTAGGGCCTGAAATTGAATATATTCTAACCCACTCTGATTCTTCCGTTCTTATATATGATGCACAATTTGCGGATACGATTCAAAAGATTAAGCTCACACTGGGCAAAATACACACGTTTATCATAGTCGGTTCACCCGAAGGCCCTGATCTGGCGTACGAAACTGCGGTAAAAGACGTTTCAGTGGAAGAACCACTGGTGATTGTTGATGATAATCATCCTGCTCTGATCATGTACACTTCGGGAACGACCGGGAAACCCAAGGGGTCAGTGCTTAGCCACAAAAACCAGATGATAAACGCAATTAATTGCTGCCTGGAGATTGGACTAAACCGGGAAGATTCTTATTACTGTGTCCCCCCTCTCTTCCACGTAGCCGCACAGGCGATATGCTTGTTTTTTATCTATTTAGGCGGGAATATTATTATAATGCGGGAATTTAATCCGGTTGAATTGGTCAAAGGTATCGAAAAAGAAAAACCAACCACCCTGTTCCTGGTTCCAGCAATGTGGAATTTTCTTTTCCAGGTGGAAAACTTGAAGGAGTTTGACACGTCCAGCCTGAGAATTGCCATAACCGGTGCAGCTATTATGCCTGTCAAGTTGAAAAAACAACTTCTTGAGGAGTTTCCCGGCATTGCCCTGTTTGATTGTTTCGGGCAAACGGAAATGAGCCCGGTTACAACTATTCTCAGCCCCGAACATACCTTACTAAAACCTGATTCTGTGGGGCGCCCTGTGTTAAATGTGGAAGTCCGGGTTGTTAATGACCGGGATGAAGATGTTCCATCGGGTCAAATTGGTGAAATCGTATACCGTGGGCCGACCACCATGCTTGAATACTACAAGGATCCCAAAGCAACCGAAGAAGCATTAAAAAATGGCTGGTTTCACAGCGGTGATCTTGTCCGAATGGATGAAGAGGGCTTTGTATATGTAGTGGATCGGAAAAAAGATATGATCATCAGTGGCGGTGAGAATGTATACCCGGCAGAGGTAGAAGAAGTGCTTGTGAAACATCCCGGTGTTTTAGAAGCAGCGGTCATCGGGGTGCCTAGCGAAAAGTGGGGGGAAAGTGTCCATGCGGTCATCGCACTGAAGAAAAGTGTAGAGGTAACAGAAAAGGAAATCACTGAACACTGTGCTCAGCATCTGGCGGGGTATAAAAAACCCCGTTCTGTTGAGTATGTTGAGCTTTTACCCCGCAATGCTGCCGGAAAAGTCGTAAAAAATATATTGCGTGAACGTCACGGCCGGTCAATCACGTATTGATTGCCGCTGGAACATATATGGCCCGCAAAGAAGCCTTCACGATGATAAAGTGCAGCTTCTTTGCGGGTATCATGTTAGAGCACCTTCTAATATAACGGCTTGCTTTATTGTGCCAGATTTTCCAGGGCGGTATTAGCCTGTGTTATGATATTGTCAATTATTTCTTGGACTGAAGGTATATCCTTGATCAATCCGACAGCCTGGCCGCAGTGCAAAAGACCCCGTTCCATTTCACCCGTTTCCATGAGCTCTTTTCCTTCTGGCCCGTTACCAGGGGCCAGAGTTCTTCAATGGTGGTTCCCTGCTCTCCATTTCAGCAACTTTGTCCGATACTGTATTCTTGTTTACTCTTGCAGAGTTGCGCAAAGAGCTTAGTACAAGCATAGTTTCCGACTCGGAAAGGCCTGCCAGGTACTCTTTCACTTTGAGATGCGAGGGATGTTTACCCCAAAAGATTTATTTGTCAGGTTATTTGTTTTTCTGATTTCAGCGCTTAGATTTTCTTTTTCCTGGAAAGTGGCCGAAGACAAAATGCCGAGGCCCCCGGCGTTGGAAACGGCAGCGGCCAGTTCAGCCCGGGAAAGCCAGAGCATCCCCCCTTTAATGATCGGATATTCGATACCAAAGAGCTCAGTGACTCTAGTTTTAAATCGCTCTTGACATTATTTATACCCCATCACTTTAAGTATATTGTTTTCTCAGTTCAGTTTTTAATATTTTACCCGACGGATTGCGGGGCAGCTCTTTGACGAATTCTACGGAACGGGGTTTCTTGTAACTTGCCAGGCGTTCCTTGCAGAACTCCACGATCTCTTCGGCAGTTGCCTGCTCCCCTTCTTTTAACACGATAATAGCATGAACAGTTTCTCCCCATTTTTCATCGGGTTTTCCGATTACAGCCACATCGGCGATAGCCGGGTGCTGATAAATGATCTCTTCCACTTCTTTGGAGGCGATGTTTTCGCTTCCGCTTAATATCATGTCCTTTTTGCGGTCAACAACGTAAAGATAGCGTTTTTCATCAAAACGCCCCATGTCTCCTGTGTGAAGCCACCCGTTTTTCAGAGCTTTTTCGGTTTCTTCAGGCATCTTCCAGTATCCCTGCATTACATTATCGCCTTTTACTGCAATTTCTCCAACTTCTCCAGGTTTAACATCAACATCATTATCATCAAAAAGCCGTACATGGACGCCGTAACATTCCGGTCCGGATCCTTCTGTGATCTCTCCCGCTTCCAGCATCTTTCTTGTTTTTGCGATAACACAGACCAGGGGAGACGCTTCCGTTAAAGCAAAAGTGTCGTAAATGGCCTGGAGATTTGGAAATATGGAAAAGAGGCTTTCAAGAACCGGCAGCGGTGTTCTGCTGCCGCCTGTTAATACCAGGCGCAGGGAGTCAAGGGTGTAATTGCCGTAACTGCTGGATGCAGCAAGGAAAATTAAAGCCCCGGCAGGGATAAACATGAAGTTAACCTTTTCTCTTTCAATAACCCGGAAGGTGTTTTCTATGTCGAAGTCGTCATAAACCTGGGTGCATCCACGGCTCATATAAGCCATCACACAAAATCCACCGCTGTGAAAAAGGGGAAAAGGGTTATAACAAATGTCGTCGCGAGTCAGGGGGAGTTCCACCAGGAAATTTACTGCATTGGCAACGAGATTTCTGTGTGTGATCATACATCCTTTTGGTTTTGCGGTAGTTCCGCTGGTGTATTCAATGAC
>PWUG01000433.1 GCA_003562605.1 Syntrophomonadaceae bacterium
TGCCGATGCTGGGGTACATATTGACGTAAAGTGCATTCTGAGCCAGGAAACGGCTATAAGCTTCCATAGCTAAGGTATGGGCATCTCTGCCCGGGTCATAAAGGCCTGATAGAACCTTCCCTGTTCTCCAGTTAACATCGCTTTCGGCAAATAAGTTTAAATCTTCTAATACAGCATCCTGAGAAACGCCTTTTGGCTGCAGTGCCCCCACCGGTTTCTCCCCTTTACATACATTTCTTAAATTACTACAACAATTTTAATTAATTTCGCCGTTAAAATATTTATCCCTGTCTGCATTTCAAAGAAAAGATTTTCAACGACAGGTAATGTTTTTGGTGCATGGCGAAAAGAAATCTCATCAACTGTAGGTTGTGGTTTTCAACCTATTCCCTGAGGAAGCGAACATTATTTTCGACATAGTCGAGATATTCTTTGACTTCGGCTGCCTTTACTTCTTTACCCCAGCCGTAGTAAGATGCCATGATTTCGGAAACAGCTTCAGCCAGTTTTGGCTGCTTGTAATGCCAGATCATCCACTGCGCTTCTGTTCTGCGACAGAGGATATCGATCAGCTTCGGGGCGTTTTCATGTTCCAGGATGTAATTAATCTCGGCCTCGCAGTGGTGGTACCCCTCCAGCAGTGGAAGCCCTATTTCCGGGTCTTCTTTAATATTCCTGAGAATCTCTAAGCTTCCCTTCCCGAACTGGGTGTATAAATAATCAAGCTGATCGGGATGTACTGCATTGATCAAGTCCTCATCCGCAATAATCCGGTCGAATTCTTCTCTTCTCATGCCGATCTTAAAAGGCTGTCTGGAAATACCGCGCTTGTTGTATTCTGGTCTGGAAAAATAGTCCAGGTGCTTGTGCTCTACCAGGTAAAATAGCAAATCTTCAGCCATGAGCCTGTAAGTGGTTGATTTGCCTCCGGCAATCGCGACAATCCCGTCTCTCGTCTGGAAGATTTCATGTTTACGCGAAACATCAGACTCATGCTCGGCACCTTCCTGCCTGATTAGTGGCCTGATCCCGGCGTAGGTACTGATTATATCGTTATAGGTAAGCATGGCGTGTGGAAACATTCTATTTACCGTGCGGAGCAGGTAATCGCAGTCATCTTTATTGCACCAGGGCTCGTCCAGGTTTATCGACTCCGGATAATAAGCAGTGTCCGTTGTACCGATAATTGAAACCCGCCCTCTTTTTATAACAAAGAAAAATCTTTCATCATCGAATGAAATCAGGCTGACAGCATTATTATTGCCCAGCCGTTCGTTGGGAACGACCAGGTGTACGCCCTTGGTTGGGTAAATTCTTTGTTCATCGTATTCTGCGGCGGCAAGTGCCTCGTCGGTCCAGATGCCGGCTGCCGATATAACGCATTTACCCCTGACCTGAAAGCTGGTCCCGCTAAAATTGTCTTTTACTGATACACCCCGGACCTTACCTGCAGAATCTTTGATAAAACCCTCGGCCCGGGCGTAGTTTATTGCAACAGATTCTCCTTCAGCGTAAGCGAGGCTTTCTTTTATGGTCTCCAAGGTTACACGCGCATCATCACAGTTGGTGTCGTAATAGAAGCCGGCCAGGACCATCTTTCCCAGTTCAGGCTCCTCAATCGCTATTGCAGGTTCGAGCTCCTCGACATATTTTGCCCTGAAAATCTTAGATTTACGGTAGTTCTTATATTCGCTGAACCAATCCGACATAATGTCATAAAGCTTAACTGCAAGCCAAACCATTACAGGTTTAGCTTTACCACTTTCATAAGCAGGGTAAATAAAACCCAGAGGCCTGACCAGGTTTGGCAGGTGGTTTCGCAGCCAGTTTCTTTCACTGGTCGACTCCCTTACAAGCCCAAATTCACGGGAAGCGAGGTATCTCATTCCTCCGTGAAACATTTTTGATGACCTTGATGAAGTACCGAAGGCGAAATCATTTTTATCGAGCAAACAGAAAGATAGCCCACGCAGGGCGCATTCACGAGCTATGCCCGCTCCGGTAATTCCGCCGCCGATGATGATCAGGTCAAACTGCCTGTCCCGGGCAGTTTCAATCTCGGCATTTCGGGTTTTGGCACTCCATAAACGCATAATATTATCACCCTCGACGATTTTTGACTAATTTCCCTGACATGTATAGCTTGATACAATTTTACATCAAATGAGTTAAAGTTCCTATACCCTATAGGCCATTGCATTCCATCATTTGAGAATTTTTCACCTATTGGTGCTAATATCTCTTGTACAAATTAAAACCGGGTAAATTATATAAAGGCAGAAATCCTTTTTCCGGATAACCTCCACAAAGGCTCACTGATCAGTTAAACTATAGTTAATGATTGCATTTTTCAGAAGACCGGGTGGAATGTTGGATGGATATTTTAAAAGCAAAAAATATTGTTATTCAGGCTGGAAAAAGTCTTATTGAGACTGGGCTGATTGCCCGCACCTGGGGCAATGTCAGCTACCGGATTAATGAAGAACAGTATGTCATTACTCCCAGTGGAAGAGCCTATGAGACACTGACGCCGGATGAAATTGTTACGGTAAATATTGAAGACTGCAGCTACGAGGGCGATATAGAACCGTCTTCCGAGAAGGGTGTCCACTCTGAAGTTTATAAGCAGCGAAAAGATGTTAACTTTGTGATCCATACCCACCAGCCATATGCTTCGGCAGTAAGCCCGCTTAAAATCGATATCGATATTTCGGATCCTGTTGCAAAAGCCCTGATCGGCAACAAGGCTGTTTCTGTCCCTTACGGCTTATCCGGAACAAAGAAACTAAGAAATAATGTTGCCCGGGTAATTTCTCAGTCAAAGGGGAATGCTTACCTGATGGTTTCGCATGGTGCGCTGTGCCTGGGAAAGGACAGTGACGAAGCTTTCCGTGTGGCGGCTCTACTGGAGCAAGTATGCGCGGATTTTATTAACCGCCGTTATCTTGAAGTGAGTGGCAAGGAAAATGTTGATCCTGTAGAGTTGAGGAACTACTTCGTGAAAGAGCAAGCTGGAAGCCATGCCTCTGAGGGCGTTAGTATGTACAAAAAATACTACAACAGCGAAAGAATTAACGGCGGTTTTAAACTCTACCTCGATCCAACCGAAGAAAATCCCTTTTCCGAAGGTAGTGGGCGTATGCTCAAGATCAGCCTTGATAAAGCATCGCCTGAAACAAGAGGAGAAAAACTTTCACCGGGTGCAGAAATCCATCGGGCGATCTACTTAAGATTTGAAGAGGTACAGGCTGTTATCCATGCCGTTTCTCCTGATATTTTTACCGTTTCCCAAACCGGGAAAACAGTCTACCCGCTGCTGGACGATTTTGCCCAGATTATCGGCACCAGTGTACGGTCAATAGATACCGGCCCCCTCGGTGATCCTGACAGGATAGCTTCAGAAATTAGCCGAAAAATGAAAGGTCGCAGCGCAGTAATGCTCAAAGGTAACGGGGCCCTTTGCGGCGGACCAAACCAAAAAGATGCCGCTGCGGCAGTATTGGTCATGGAGAAAAACTGCAAAGCGGTCATCGTCTCCGGCCTTTTTGGGGAGGGTAAACCGATCAATACCCTTGAATGCATGCTTATGCGCCATATCTACCTGAAACGCTATTCTAAAAAAGTTACCTTGAAATGAATCTCACATCAACAAGTTCACCAAAAGAGGACAAATTCACACAGGAGGTGTTTTGTACTTGAGTAAAATAACTGTCGAAGAAAAAGGACATGTTTTGCTCATCGGCATCAACCGGCCCGACAAGATGAACGCTTTCGATTTGGACATGTATATGCAGTTGGCAGAGGCATTGGGAAAACTACATTTGACCCATGAGCTTCGCTGTGGAATGATCTTCGCCCATGGAAAACACTTTACTTCAGGGTTGGACTTGGCCAGGTGGGTAGAGGTTTTCAGCTCCGGCAGCTTTCCCGAATTAACTGAAGGGCTTTGCGATCCTTTAGGGCTTGATGAAAACAGGAAGGTGGGCAAACCCCTGGTAATGGCTATCCAGGGTATTTGTTATACTATCGGTCTTGAATTAATGCTGGCTACAGATATCCGCATTGCCGCTTCAGATGCCCGTTTCGGTCAGATTGAGATAAAACGGGGCATCTACCCGGTTGGTGGTGCTACAGTGCGCCTGCACGAAGAAATTGGTTGGGGAAATGCCATGCGCTACCTGCTGACAGGAGACGAAATATCAGCTGAAGAAGCATACCGGATGGGCCTGGTCCAGGAGGTAACCCCTCCCGGAGAACAGTATGACCGCGCCCTGGCCATTGCTGAAACAATATCCGAACAGGCCCCACTCGGCGTTCAGGCATCCCTTTTTTCCGCCAGGCTGGCCCGCTCCGAAGGTCATATAAAGGCCGTTCCGCGACTGCTCCCGGATCTCCAGCCGATCATGGACAGCGAGGATGTTAAAGAAGGGGTCCAGTCATTCCTGGAAAGGCGTAAAGCCCGGTTTAAAGGGCTCTAGTTGCAAACTCAAACCTTCTGTTTGATTTCAGCAGCTATGATCTGCCCCTTTTAAGTGTTAAAATGTTGTTTAACCTCTACTATGTAAGGTGAACTGGAATGCTAAAGTTATTGCTGCTCTTTACACTGCTTCCTCTAATCGAAATATGGATCCTGATCGAGTTGGGTGGGATTATCGGCTCCTGGCTGACAATACTGCTGATAGCTTCAACAGGTTTTATCGGGGTCTTTTTGGCCAGGTCCCAGGGATTTGCGGTGCTCCATAAAATGCAAAGGGATTTGGGAGAAGGGATAGTCCCCGCTGAGCAGCTGTTCGACGGGGCCTGCATCCTGGTAGGCGGAGCCCTGTTACTGACCCCGGGCCTGCTTACTGATTTATTCGGTTTCTCGCTGCTCTTGCCTTTTAGCAGGATTTTATATAAAAAAGCAGCTTATAAATATTTATTCCGTCGCCGTGAGGAAGGCACCCTTCACATATGGTGGCGATAGCTATTTATTGCTTTGAAGGAGGATTGCAATGAACTTTCGAATCGTGGAGAGAGTTTTTTCAGAAGATGAAACATGTCCGACTATTATGCTGGCCAATATTTACGGGTCTCCTGACGTTGGCGAAAATTTAAAAAAAATGGAACAGATCATTGATTTAGCCCATCAGAAAAAAGTAAATATCTTAATATTCCCGGAGCTCAGTGTAACAGGATATATATGGAAATCTAAAGATCCAACCGAAATCAGGGAGCTGCTTGCTGATGGTGAAAACAACAAAATCAAAAGCTGGCTTGATAATGTAAAAGAGAGCCTTACTGAAGGGGAAGGCGGGCTCGAATATATATTTTACGGCAATGTCCGGGAGAAGGACGGTAATTATTATAACTGTAATTTTATTTTAAACCGGGGCATAGATTATATGGAGGAAGCTTATATTTACGGAAAGGTTTTTTTAACACCTGTTGAGCGTCCTTACTTTAAGCCGGGAACTGATAAGCGCCTCAGTATCGATACGAAATGGGGCCGCTTTGGCTTCCTGGTTTGCTACGACCTCTGCTTTGTTGAACTGGCCCGTCAATATGCCTTTGTTGACGAAGTAGATGCAATCGTTACGATGGCAGCCTGGCATTCAGAAGCTGTAAGAGAGTATGCCCATATGAATACCCGCACTGATCATTATTACGGCTTTCTCTGGGATTTGATGAATGCCTCCAAGGCTGCTTATAACCAGGTTTGGAGCCTGGGTACAAACTTTGTCGGCTTGCATGAAATGAGCCGGGAATACTTTTGGGGAGGCAGCGGGGTTTGGGCCCCGTCAGGTATGAAGTTGCTGCAGGCCTCGAATATTAACGAGGAACTGCTTATTGTCAGGAACCTGGACATTAAGGGGCAGCGGGACAAAGAGCAGGATGATTTTAATTATCGTATCGACTTCCATGAATTCTACCGCCACATGAAACACCCGGAAGACTGTATCCACTACGTGGAGGAATTGGAATAGGCACACATTAAAGCCTTACTGATTAAAGCTAA
>PWUG01000132.1 GCA_003562605.1 Syntrophomonadaceae bacterium
CTCAACCAATCATTACGTAGCCGCAGACGTAGCTGCTGTTATTGGCAAAAGCCTGGCCGACCGATTGATATTAAAACACGACAAGGGCTTTAATTAGTTTTGAACAATATTATAGCAACTATAAAAAATGAGAACATTTCTTCGTTTGATTGGCGTAACTGGGCGCTGTTTCATGGGTCAGTTTTCTTCTTTATGGCCAATCTCTTTGCTGCTATTGCCACCTATCCTGCATACACCCTGGCTATCGGAAGCAGCCCTTTCCAGGCCGGGCTGCAGAATACCATTTTCGCAATATCTGCAGTATTGATCCGCTTCTACCTGGGCCCGTTAATGGATCGATACGGTGCCAAACCATTAATGCTACTCGGAACTTTTGCCTTTGCAACCGCACCAATACTGCTTTTGTTCAGCCCTTCTTACAGTCTGCTCGTCGCTGCCCGAATATACCAGTCATTTGGGCTGGCTGTTTTCCTGCCCGGAATGTATACCCTAACATCAGAAATGGCACCCCCCCACCGAATTGGCTCCTACCTGGGAACGTTACGAATATTCTTTAACCTGGGTCTGCTATCAGGGCCGTCTGCCGCCTTGTTGATCATCGGAAGGCTTGGATTCAATAGCTGGTTCATTGTCAGCAGCCTCAGCAGCTTGCTGGCCCTTGTTTTTCTGGCCGCCGTTAAAACGCATGCTATCCAGGCAAGGACGGAAATAAAGGGCAGCTCATGGAACCAGTTATTAGAAGCCCTATCTCTAAAACAAATCTACCCGATCATTGGCGGCATTGCTCTCTTCGCTTTTACCTTCAGCGCTGTGATCTCGTTTGCAGCAGTGCATATAGAAACAGCCGCCCCGGGATCTCAGGCGGCTTATTTCTTTGTTGTTTTCGGAGCAGCCGGCATTGCAGCCTGCCTGGGGGTCGGTGCCATCTCCGATCACTTCGGCCATCGAATGGTAGCCTGGCCTATGTTGATTATTGTAGGTGTCGGGGTGGGGCTTTTCTACTTTCTACCATTATGGCCCGCTTTGATTATTATCTGTGCTATCATCCTCGGCATTGGTATCCAGGGCAGTTCACTTGTTTTTGTTGCATGGCTGATCAGCATATGCAAACCTAACCTTCGCGCGACCACGATCAGCCTTCAGGAGAACACAATTGATATTTTCTTCGCAGTGGGCGCTTTCGCATTTGGCCTCGCTGCACAGGGGCCCGGGCTGGGCCTTGCTTTTCTGGCAACAGGAATTCTGACTATCGCCTTAGCTATCCCTCTTAGGGGAAAAAGCGTATCTATCGCGAAGAAACAGCCTTAATGATCAAAAAGGACCAGGAAAATATTTCCCTCCTCTTTTTTCCCCTTTACAAGTTCACAGTGCCTTAAAACAGCAATCTGTTTATCGAGTTCCCACTCGGGAATACCAAATTCATGCATAACCTGATCTCTTGTAACCTTACCATGCTCTTTGATAAAACCGTGAATCTTTTTTTGAATATCCAGTAAGCCTTCAGTCCCAGTCTGGCCGGCGCTTTGGCGATGTTTTTTAGCTAGATGGGTGGCGGCCACATCACAGGTCTTTGGAGGTTGCATTGCACCCATAAAACAATCTTCACAAAGATCCTGGCCGCGATGGTTGTAAGTATCTTCCTCAGGGATATCGCTTCCACATCTTGCACACTTAAAATTCATCGATTGAACCTCCATTATTTTGTACCACTATATTTAAGCTGATAAAACTCTTAAAAGTAATTAAACCTTGTTTTTTTCTGCTGCAGATAATAAACAATAGCCTGCTGCAGAGCTGCGGTACCAAGGTTGGAACAGTGAATTTTCGGATCGGGTAATCCACCAAGAGCTTTAACGACATCCATTCCATTGATCGACAAAGCTTCTTTCAAAGTTTTACCGACCGCTAATTCAGTCAAAACACTGGTGGTCGCAATCGATGCCGGGCACCCGCATGCCTCAAAAGCCAACTCTTTCAGGTGATTTGCCTGTACCCGGATATAAATCCGGATAAAATCACCACAGTCAGGGTCACCAACAGTACCGACACCGTCAGCGTCTGTTATTGTCCCTACATTCCTGGGGTTGGTAAAATGATCGATTAATTGTGGCGTGTACACTGCTTCACCTCTGAACCTTTTTATTCACCGACAAAGAACAACTATAAAATCATTATAGCATCTTTATTTATAAATCAAGACAGGAATTTTTACTATTTACCAGAATAATCATTGCTTTAAAAAAGGAAGATCGATCTTCATGGAGAATATAAATAAAGGGAAATAATCATAATAAAGGAGGAGTTATTTATGAGCGCTATCGGAGCTCATGTTCAGTCGGCAGATTGGAAATCTGAAAAACATGTTCCGGTTATAGAAGTCAAGGGGCCGGTAAAAAAAGGTGAAGCATTCGAAGTCCATCTGAGTGTAGGGGCTGAAATTGCTCACCCCCACACAACAGAACACCACATTCGCTACATTAAGTTATTTTTCAAGCCTGAAGGTGAGAAATTTATTATCCAACTGGGCACCTACCAGTTTGAAGCACATGCCGAATCAGTAGAGGGAGCAAATGAAGGCAGCGCCAAATGTGAACCAAAATTATCAACGACAGTAACTCTTGAGAAACCGGGTGAATTAATTGCCCTCAGTTACTGTAATATTCATGGCCTCTGGGACAACGCGGAAAAAGTAACCCTGGCTTAAAGAGTTCTAAAGGCAGTGTCATTCAAGCAGTCTAAAAGGGGTATAAATCAGTATCACCATAAAAAGAAATCCCCCCACAGGGGATTTCTTTAACTACATCCAAAGTTACGAAAAATCACTACTGTTAGATTTATGGCTATTTATAAATGCGGCAGATCATTTATCCAGATTGAAAAGGAATGGTTAGAAGATGAACTGGTTAGAGGTCGGAGCACTTGGTATGCTGGCCGGAGTTGTCGGTACCGGCTTGGGGGGACTGGTATCTGTTTTTTTTAAGAACCCAACCCCTCGCTTTACAGGAACAATACTTGCTTTTGCCGCCGGAATCATGCTCTCTATCGTTTTCCTGGAGCTTGTTGAAGAATCGATAATTTACAGCGGTCACTGGGCAGGAATCGTCGGAATCACACTGGGTATGGTCGTCTTTTACTTCCTTGACCATTTTTTGCCACACCATCATGCAGTAACTCCAGAGGAAACTCCTTTTGGTGCTTACCTGAAAAAAGGCACATTACTGGCCCTGGGGATCGGCCTGCACAACTTTCCGGAAGGACTGGCCATTGGCACCGGGTTTGTTGGTTCGCCTGAACTGGGCATGTCCCTTGCCATACTAATCGGCTTGCATAACATACCCGAGGGCATGGCGGTTGCTGCTCCCCTGAGACATGGCGGGTACAATTACCCTAAGGTGCTTGCAATAACAGCCCTGGCCGGAGTCCCAATGGGTATCGGGGCCTTAATAGGCGCAGCTATCGGAAGCATATCAGATTATGTGCTTGGCATTTCGCTTGGCTTCGCCGCCGGGGCAATGCTATATATCGTCTGCGATGAACTGATTCCCGATGCTTATAAAAGTGCCGGTGCACACCTCTCTATTTTTGGTATTTTCGCCGGGACGATATTGGGTATTCTTTTTACTGTCTGGTTTTAAGGCTTGACCCGTGAGTAATAAAAATATATGATGTATTGAAGTAAAAATTCAACCAGAATCGAGACTAAGCATAATGAGCAGACATAAGTACAAACGCAGCAGGCAAAGAGAGCAAATATTGACACTTCTGCGAAGCACAAATACACACCCCACTGCCGGTTGGATCTACAAGGAGTTGAAAAGAGAATTTTCCAACTTGAGTATGGGTACGGTATATCGTAATATCAATATATTGCTTGATCAAAACCTGGTGCACAAAATTGAAGCAGGTAGCAGCAACGACCGTTTTGACGCCAATACTGAACACCACTATCACTTTATCTGCCGGGAGTGCGGTTCTGTCGATGATCTTCCCATAAAAGCTTTACCCGGTCTTAATAAAAAAGTAACTCGCGCCACCAACTACCAGGTAGAGGCACACCGTCTTGATTTCTATGGGATCTGCCCTTTATGCTCGCTGCCGGAACAAAGCCAGGCTTAAATACACCCGGTTTCTTGCAGTTGGCTAAAGGTTATCATCGGACATAATTACTATAATTAGGGGCTGCTTTCTAAAGAAAGCAGCCCCTGCAGTTTTTTTCTAATTAAATTCTACAGCGGGACAACATTGGCGGCCTGCTTACCGCGGTCACCCTCAACTGTTTCAAACTCAACACTCTGTCCTTCTTCCAGGGTTTTAAAACCATCTGTCTGGATTGCGGAGAAATGAACAAAAACATCAACACCCTCTTCGCTTTCAATAAAACCATAGCCCTTATCCGGATTAAACCACTTTACCTTACCTTGCATGCTAACAAACTCCTTTAACAATAAATTAGGATTAAAAAGCGGAGCAACTTAAAATACCTTTGCCTGTATTTCCCCGTAGTGCCAAGATCTTTTAGAGTTTATCTCTTCTTTTCAATACCAGTTTAAACTATACCATATCCAGAAGGCGATGACAAGTCAACCATCCTCTGCGCACTATCTGTTATAATAAATATTAAGCTGCAGCACAAAGAGAGGTGCCAACCAGTGTCTTTGCATTCTGATATAAAGAAATCCCTCGAAATTGCTGCTATAGAGGGGGAAAACCAGTTCTCAGCTGAGAAAGCAACGATGACCGAAGAGTTTGCAATCGGAGGCATCAGAACATACCGCTATATTAATGAATTCTGGACTTCCGGGCAGAGACAGGCATCCTCAATTCACGAAATTTCTTATCGGGCTTGCTTTAAACCCCAGCTACCACGTTTTTTTATAAATCTATTTACCGATGTGGGAGATACAGTTTACGACCCTTTCGCCGGCCGGGGGACAACCACTGTCGAAGCAGCCCTGATGGGACGTAAAGTTTTAGCAAACGATGTTAACCCCCTGAGTAAAATTCTCAGCAAACCAAGACTTGCTGTTCCTTCCGTTCAAGATATCGGAAAACGGTTATCGGAAATACCTTTTGACCATAAACTGGAAAACGAAATAGACCTTTCGATGTTCTATCATCCTCAAACCGAAGCTGAGCTTCTCTCTCTGCGCAAATACCTGACAGAACATGAAGAATTTTTGGATGATATTGATAGTTGGATCAGAATGGTGGCCACAAACCGCCTTACCGGCCACTCTAAAGGGTTTTTTTCCGTTTATACTATGCCGCCTAATCAGGCAGTCTCTGCTGAGCGGCAGAAATCAATTAACCTCAAACGCAGCCAGCGACCTGAATACCGCGATGTGCGAAGCATAATTTTAAGAAAAACGACGCAGTTAATCCGCAACCTCACTCCCGACCAGTTGAAGCTACTGAAGGAGGCATCATTAAGCGCGGTATTCATGGAAAATGATGCTGCTGAGACAAAAACAATTCCTATGGAAAGTGTTGATTTGATCGTTACTTCTCCGCCATTTTTGGATGTGGTTCAGTATTCCAAAGATAACTGGCTACGATGCTGGTTTAACAAAATCAATGTGGATGAAATAGAAAAACGTCTGACTATGGCGACAACCTTAGGCAAGTGGTCATCTGCAATGCGCGCTGTCCTCAGAGAACTTTATAGAATAACCAGGCCGGGTGGATGGATTGCTTTCGAGGTCGGGGAAGTAAAAAACGGTCTCATCAAGCTCGAGGAAGAAATTGTCCCACTGGGAGTACACAGCGGTTTTGAATGTGCCGGTGTAGTTATTAATCAGCAAAAGTTTACTAAAACTTCAAATATATGGGGCATCAGAAATAATACTTCCGGTACGAACAGTAATCGTATTGTATTATTCAACAAAAAATTACAGGGTCAAGACCCTGTAAAAAAAGAAGTAGGAGGTTAGGTTTTCGGCAGATTAGTAACCTGCTGTAAGAACTTTAAGCATTGTTCGACATTAGGGTAAAGAA
>PWUG01000080.1 GCA_003562605.1 Syntrophomonadaceae bacterium
GACTCAATGTGGATTTCCCCGCGTTGGGCATGGCAGAACTAACCGTCAATGAGCGGATAACTCTATCTGGATTGCTCAGTTGTATGCTGGTATATAACAAGCGGAATGCCTCAAAGAAAGGAGTGCTTGCTAATTCTTGAGAACTCCTCAAAGGTAATATTTTTGCCTCATCCGGCGCCATCCCATTTACCCGACCTAACATTGAAGCCATAGAGTGTCCTGCCTCAAAAAATGGGTCGAAGGGAATAGTAGCGAGAAGTGGTAAGCGGGTAGCCCCTTTAAGCTCTTCGGCAGTATAGATTTTACCCCTAAGCCGGTCAACAATGATGGCTGCCCCTGACCCCAGCAATAGACCCAGCAATGTCCCAAGTAGCAAATTGTTCTTAGCACTGGCCGAAGACGCACTGGGCTGCCCAGGAGGGGTTAAGATTTCCCATGGAGCACGCTGTTGGGCAGCATCAATTCTTAGGGTTTCTCGTTTTGTCAAGAACTGATTTAGGTTTTCAGTGGCGATACTTAACTCACGCTGCAGGCCAGCATATTGTCGAGCGACTGTAGAGATTTGTTTAATCTCTTGGTTCAGCCCTTCAATAGTTTCAGTTAAGGCTTGGTCCCGGATATTCAGCTCTTGAATCTCTGCAGCTACTTGGCGTTGAACGCGTAAACTCTCTTGGGCCAGTAAAGGTTGAAGATTCTCACGTTGCTCCTGCAAAATTTCGATTTCAGGGCTATCATCTAGGTAAAGAGTTAACTCTTGTGCTAAACGGCTATCTACTTCAAGTAATTGATTCAGCAGACTTTGATAACGTGGGTTAGCTAGGATAGCGGAAGAAGAGGCAATTTCCTTATCACCCGAAAGTTCTTCTTGAAGCATTTGATATAAATCCTGAGTCAACTTGAGTTGTACTCGCAGGTTAAGTTGTTCGTCATTAAATTTTGCGATCTGATTGGCAATCTGCTCCCCTTGAATGATAGGATCAATCAGGTTATTTTCTTGACGCAATTGTTCTAACCCACTCTCTAAGTTCTCCACTTGGCCACGCAGGAAAGGAAGCTGATCATCAACAAAATCCATACCTCGAAAAACACCACTTTGGCGATTCTCTAAGCTGTATTCGATAAAGTTATCTGCCAAGATATCAAGAACATTTGAAACTTTCTGAGGGTCAGGGCTTTGAAAGGTTACCCATAAAGTCCTCGCACTTCCGCCCCTATTCCCACCCCTAGTTGCCCCAGGCTCAATAGACACATTACCCACCAACTCACCGTAGGTTATCTCAGGGTGCAACAGCTTAACTTCCTCTAAAACCGTTTCCATGACCCGTGGGCTAGTTAAAATTCTCAATTGAGTATCATCAATTGTAGCTCTCAAGTCGTCCGACTGCCGCCCAACAGATTCAGGTAGGGTTGACAAAATCTGCGCTTCAAGGGTCTCAGGAGGAGTCAGCAGTTCAAACCTTGAACTATATATTGGAGTCTCGGTCACTGCTTTTAAGACCGCAGCTGTCGCTGTTAATGTGGTTACCCCAACAATCAAAAAAATATTACGCTTTAAAGCAGAAAATACTCTTCCTAGCTGTAGTCCCCCTTCTTGGTCAGATTCTTGGGTAAGACTATTTGATGTTTGCCCGTTGAGGTTAGATATCATAATTATTTTCCATAGATAGATGGCGCCGTAGATCGTATTGACTTAGAAAGCTAACCTGAAAATACACAGTAGTCAGAACTTAAAATAGATTCAATATACTCGCTGGAATTGTGAATAGCGACAAGGCTCGCCCTAAAGGAGTAATTAGGGTATCTAAAGTATCAGCAAAACTTGCGGACACTGATCGTCCGACGACTATGATGTCATTATTACGAAGCGAAGGGTTAGTTTCAGGATTCAATCCTTCCGCAAAGTCAATAGAAAATGTAGTGCGAGTGGCCGTACCATTGGGATTAAGGCGAATCAGATCAACAGTACTTGCGTTAGCGCGATTGTTAAATCCCCCAGCCGCTAGAACACCCTGACTTAGAGGGATATTAGGCGGTACCTCAATCACACCGGGTCTACCAACTTCACCAACAATATTGACGCGGATAGAGTTTGGTGAGAAGCTAGCGGCAGAGATTTCAGCAATTTCTTCTGGTGGAATATTGGTTGCAAGAGGCACATAAATGGTGTCTCCCTCCTGTAAAACGATATCCTCAGTTAATTCTCCTGCTCTCAAGAGTTGCCAAAGATTGATGCGAATAACTTGCTTGCCTCCTCCTCGGGTTCTTCGGTGAACTTCAATGTCACGAATATTCGCTTCTGGCTTAATCCCACCGGCCACCTGGATCGCCCTTGTGACAGTTGGAGGGGTCGGAGAGCCATCGCTCCCCCCAGGCACTCCTGCTTGTCCAGTCCTGGCGCTACCGGTGACGGTGTAAGGCCCTGGGCGAAATACCTCTCCGACGACAGCTACGTTTAGGGGCCTACTATCATCCGATGCGAAGCTAGCTGCAGCTAACTGTAATGCTTCTGTGGGATCGAATCGCTCCCTAGTCGGCACAACAATCGTATCCCCATCCCGCAGTGGCTGGTTATAGCGAAGATCACCCGTCTGCAAAAATTGCCATAAATCCACTTGGATAGTTTGCTGCCCGCCCCCGGCATTAGTACGCTGAATTCGCACCTGTCGCAGGTCAGCAGACTGCATAATACCACCTGCGGCTTCTAATGCATTGACCAGAGAGGGGAACTGCGTACCTTCTCGTCCTAGCATATAAGCTCCTGGTCGAGCCACTTCCCCGGCAATGCCTATTCTCAGGGGACGTGGTTCTAATAGAGTAAGATCGATAATGGGTCGTCTAACTCTCTCCCCATAGGCTCTGGAAATTGTAGCTTCAGCTTGGTCAAGCGTTAGCCCTTCTAGGACAATCGGCCTGAGCATGGGAAGGTTAACAGTGCCATCCACCAAAACTTCGTAGTCGCCACTGTACTCAGGGAGGCGAAAGACATTGACTCGTAGTCGATCGCCAGCTCCTAGGACATACTCTCTACTTGCGGGTTGCCCTGGCGGTCGCTCAGAGCCATGACCGGGTCGCTGCCCAAAAGGCAACTGATTATCCGTAGTCACTTGCTTAGAAAAATCAGCTGTTATCACTGAAGCAGAGGCTATATCTAAGCCTCCTATCAGCACCTGTCCGCCAACCAGTAGGGACACACAGGTCAAAAAAGGACTTCTGCTTGCAGTCATAATACCTAGGCGATCTACACGACAACAAACCACGGGACTCAGGGACAAACTATTGCACTTACTTGTGAAGGGAGATGTACAGCAGACTCTAGTTAACCTACCTGACAACAGCTATTCCCAGGGTTAGGGATTCCCAAAAGCTTACTTACGTTACAAACTAGCGTACTAATAGGCGACTAATATAAAGCCATGATGAATTTTGTAGATCTGGTTAGTGTAATTACAGGGGGGTATGGCATACATGTGCTGATAATGTCTACCAAGCAGGCTAATTTTAAGTAAAATCTCTTAATTGAGGCTTTATCTGCATCACGTGGATAGGGCTTAACAAGCTTTGGAGCAAGGAATTCTATGTCAGGCCTAACCCGGGACCTGTAGCTGAAGTGCAACCTAGTTTTGTCAGTCGGTTCACCCTGGGAGAAAACGCTGACATTCCTCTACTACTGGCCTTAGATGAGGCTTATATCAATCGGCTTATATCAATCAAGGTGTTGCCCACCCTGCGGGCATCCCACAGCGCACAGCTTCGATTCTTGCAGCATCTATGTGGCCTATCACTAAAAGTTATGTACAATACATTTGATTTTTGTCCCTACGGCTATCGTATAGAACGTGAGCTTGGTGCAAATCGCTCTGGTGGGCGAGTAACCTATTTAGCTTTAGATCTAGATTTGAAGCGACAGGTTGTGATTAAGCAGTTCCAGTTCGCTCAGTCAAATGCAAGTTGGTCTGGCTACGACAACCATCAGCGGGAAATTGAAGTTTTACGTGGTCTGAGTCATCCTGGCATACCACGGTATCTAAATTCTTTTCAAACTCAGGATGGGTTTTGCATGGTGCAAGAGTATAAAGATGCAGATCCTCTATCAGTCAGCCGTAGCTTCAGTCCTCAAGATCTGGGGCATATTGCTGTCTCAGTGCTTGAAATCTTAGTTTATCTACAAAACCGCATTCCCCCGATTATTCATCGGGATGTTAAACCCGACAACATCCTGGTAGATAACGACTTAAATGTTTACTTAGTCGATTTTGGTTTTGCCAGAATTGGTGATGGGGAAGTCGGTGTTAGTAGTGTTGTCAAAGGAACATTGGGGTTTATGCCCCCAGAACAATTATTTAATCGAGAACTAACTGAAGCCTCTGATCTTTATGGGTTAGGTATGACTTTGATTTGCCTGTTGACCGCCACCAAGGCTGATGACATTGGTCAATTGGTTGATATTAGCTACAAGGTGAAGTTTAAGCACCTGGTTCCAAAGGTCAGTCAGCACTGGGTCAAGTGGCTAGAAAAAATGGTGGAACCTCGCGATAAAGATCGGTTTTCCAATGCGAAGACAGCTTTGGCTGCTTTGCCAGCCACTGCCATTCATCCCCCCGAAGTACGCCTGAGCCAAGCTGAAATTCATCTCAAGGCTCACCAATTAGGGGAGATACTTACGGCTGATGTGATCGTGTCTAATCCTGTACCAGAAGCTACGTTATCCGGGTTCTGGCGTATTGAACTTAATGCTAAAGATGGCAGTTTACAACTCTGCGATCATCCTTGGATAAAGGTTACACCTTTTGAGTTTTCAGCCAATAAACTAAAGTTTCATATTGAAGTCGATACTCGTGGGTTAATTGCAGGAGCCAGTTATCTGCGGACATTACAGCTACATACCAATGCATCTCCACAGGTCTACACAGTTCCACTTTTTGTAGAAACAGCCCCGTTACCGGTGCGCACTACTCAGCCAGTTTGGCTGCCGCTCCTGCTTCTATTGAGTTTTACGGTATTTGTGAGTCACTTTTCGTTGAGCCTAACTTTCTCGTCCACACAAATCAATGCGGGTAGTCAAGTTGTCGGCTTTACCTATGCTCTTGGCAGCGCTCTAGGGTTACAAGCCGCCTCTTGGACATTAGCGACCTCAGGTTCAACCACAGGAGTTTGGGCAAGTGGAATTGCTGCGGTAGGAGTAGGTATCGGTACTTTTATAGGGGCCTGGATAATGCTGGGCCATGTTGATGGTTCCTGGACCTTGCTTTTAGCAGGATTGATCCCAGGTCTGGTTAGTGGTTGGGGCTTAGGGCTAGCCCTGGGAATAGCAATGGAGACGCTGACGGCTAAGGTTCAAACCATGAGTAGGCCATGGGCTACTGCCTATGTACTTTGCGTGGCCGCCTTGGGTTTTAATCTAAGCCTTGGCCTTACTATTGGTTTTCAACATCCCTGGCTTCTTGGTACGCTTGTGATCATCAGTCTGATGGTCTTGTCCATGGTACTTCATGCTCCTCTGAGCTACGCCAGACAGGTTGCCAACTTTCGTCGCACAGAAGGCCCTCGTATTCAACCTTAACTAACTAAACCTAAAATTCTTCCTCTGACGCTCACTCCATATAACCCAGTACGGCCCGATGTAAGGCTATCAACCGTGCTTCAGATATGTAGCTATATATAGTCCATACCCTATGCCAGTGAAAGGCGCTTTCAAGAGTTTTATCGTAATGAAACACACCCTGGCTGTTGGGCTACTTTTACTTATTCCTTTTCTCAGCCCTCTGCCGCTGCGAGGCCTGTCTAGGTTACTACCCAGGCCTGAAGTTAGCCGAAACCAGACCGTGGTTATCCTAGGTCGGGGACCAGATAGTCAAGCCGATTTCGCCCTGGCAGCGGCTAATCTATGGGCTGATCATCCAAGTCTGGATATCTTTGTCAGTGGCATGACCGACGCCCCCGAAATTATAAAGTTGCTGAAGGACATGGGCGTGCC
>PWUG01000381.1 GCA_003562605.1 Syntrophomonadaceae bacterium
CTGCGTTTCGTCGGTGAGGCTTTGGGAGATAATGTGAGTTGGGACGGCTCTACCCGGACTATCACAATTACCAGAGGCGATGGTGTGCCTAAAATCACTCCCGTTGAAGACGTAGGGGAACTGCTGGTACACTTCATCGATGTGGGCCAGGGGGATGCTATCCTCGTCCAATCGCCCAGTGGAGCTACCATGCTCATCGACGGCGGACCCAGAACCGCAGGTCAAAAGCTGGTCGAGTATCTCAAGCAAGCCGGGATTGACAGCATCGACAAGGTAGTGGCCACGCATCCCCATGCCGATCATATCGGGGGGCTGATCGACGTATTCGAAGCGTTCGAGGTAGGCAAAGTTTATGATTCCGGGTTCCCTTATGATACCGCTACCTTCCGCACCTACAAATCGGCCATTCATAGCAAAAATATCGAACTTGTCGTTGCTCACCGCACGAACCCCGTGAACCTCTGCCCCGAGCTGACTATCACCATCGCCCACCCGGGAGCAACGATGGGGGACGCCAACAACAATAGTATCGTCTTAAAACTTGAGCACGGCGAAATTGGCTTCCTCTTCACCGGCGATGCAGAGCGCCAGGCGGAACAGCAGATGCTGGACTATACTAGAACCTTTCTACCCAGCGAAATACTTAAAGTGGGACATCACGGCAGCAGAACTTCCACAACCCCGGAATTCCTGACCGTAGTTTCTCCTGAAGTGGCTGTGATTATGTGCGGGGAAGGTAATCGCTACGGGCATCCTCACCAGGAAGTTTTGGACAGGCTGGCCGCTGCCGGGATAAAGATTTACCGCTCGGATATCTCAGGAAATATAGTCATCCACAGCGACGGGGCCAGTTATGACGTAGCGGCGGTGCCATTTGAATACACCCCGAAGCCTGCAGAACCAGCTCCCACGCCATCACTAGACAGGATCAATATCAACATCGCCAGCTTCGAAGAACTGCAGGAAATCGTGCACATTGGACCGAGCAGGGCGGAAGAAATTATCAGGTTAAGGCCGTTTAGCTCACTTGATGGGCTTACAAGGGTGACGGGGATCGGGCCGGCCAGATTGCAGGACATCAAGGATGAAGGGAAGGCGTATGTGGAGTAAGCCAATAATAATTACCTTGGACATACTTATCTTTGATCTATTAATGTCTATTAGTAGCAGTTGGAAAGAATCTCTAGTGGGATTAGAGGTGACCTTTTATGAAAGATTGATATCAATTCTTGGAACAGCTTATTTATAACGAAAAGGAGAATAAGAATATGACCTTAATAATAAATAGGTTGGTTCGACAAAACATATTTACAAGTAATTTTCAGAAATTAGAGGATGATAATGAGCTTAAATTTCCAGAGAGCGGAATCGTCGTTGTATATGGTCCTAACGGGGCTGGAAAAACGTCATTAGCATGTGTGCTTGCTGAAGAGCCTAACACTGAGTATTCACTTACTTATAATGGGCAAGAGTATTTTACCGGAAGTGAATATAAATTATTCCATAATATTAGTGATCAAAATGGCCGTAATGTTATTCAGGGAACTACAGAAGACTTTATTCTAGGTGATAACATTCGTAGAGAGTATGAGTTAAAGAAAGCAATCGAAAAGGATTTTGATTATCTCTACAATTCTGTGCTAATTCCAAAGTTGAAATCTGACTTTGGTATCACAAAAAAACAGAGCCCGTTCCATGAAAAGATAACTGATAAACAAATCGTCCATTATGTTTCTGATCTAGCAAACAACCGGGCGAAGGGTCAAAATATCGAACGTTCTGAGTTTCTAAATTTTATTAAATCATTAGAAGTAAAAAAGATTGATGAATACGACGAAGCTAAATTTAAGTTTTTAATAGAAGACTTCAGCAAGAGCAATTCCATTATTGCTAAATTACTGGATTTTGGTCAGGACAACCTCATAGTAGATAAGGGAATAACAAAGGTTGAAGAAAATACAGATGCAATTGGGGTTTTAAAGAAATATTTCTACATAAATGATTGTGTTGTATGTGATACTGGCATCGATAGACTATCATTATTAGAAAAAAAGCAGCAGGAAATGGACAGAAACTACAATGAACTTGACGATACAGCAAAGAAGATCCTTGAAGGTTTACGAGAAACAGTTGCGAAAGAAGATCCATTTTGTATTAAGAAAGCACTTACGGAATCAGCAATATCAGGGAGTACCAGAAGTATATCTGAGTTATTAACAGAGTTTGGGCGTTATTTTAATTTGTTTAATGAGAAACTATTTAATTTATTCGCCAGTAGCATAGAAGGGTTAGAAATCCTCGAGAATCAAAAAGAATATGAATCGATAATAGCTGAAAAGCCTCAACTGACAGACGAAGACGTCCTTTTTATAGAAAAATTCGTAAATGATTGTATAGACAAGAAAATCGAACTCCATCGAGATGAGGAAGGCAATCTTGAGTTATTACTTGGAAGCAAAAAATTTCTTAACGAAGATCGGAAGAATCTTTCTTTGAGCAACGGTGAGCAGAATTTTATTTCAATTGCATTTGAATTACTAAAAGCTAAGAAACTAGAAGCACCAATAGTGGTGTTAGACGACCCTATTTCCAGCTTTGACTCAATATATAAAAACAAAATCGCTTATGCGATCATCAAGTTTCTTGAAGGAAAGATGCAAATTATACTGACTCATAATACTGATCTGATTAAACTCTTGGAGCATCAAAGGTCCCAGTGTTTCAATCTTTACATTCTGAACAACACGGAAGGTGAAAAGAATGGATTCATACAAATTATTGATAAAGAACAGGGGCTTTTGCTCTACTTGCATAAACTCATTAACTTCCTAAGGGATGATATTAGTGATTATATTATTGATGAGCGTCTTTTCCTAATTGCACTGATTCCCTTTATGCGCAGCTTCTCTATGATTCTGGGAAAATCAAAACTAGCTATCAAAAATCAACTGACTGGAGTAATGCATGGTTATAACGATGACAAGGTTAATCTGAATTTGGTTTACAATGAACTTTTTGGTGCAAATTTCTTTAAAGAATCTATCATTATTTCAGTGGATGATATACTTAAAGTGGAAATTAAAAATTTTAAAATTTTGAATGACCATTTTTATCCTCTGCTCAATCGAGCTTTAGTTCATGTGCTAACATATCTTTACCTTAGACTACAAGTAGAAAAAATACTAGTTACAAAATATCAAATAAACACTAAAAAGTATGATCAGCTAACACGAATTATCAATAAGGCATTTAATGGAAGTACTCAGGAAAGTGTTGAAAAACGAGTATTTCTTCTCTCGAAAAAGACTCTGTTAAATGAGTTTAACCATTTTGATGAAGACATGAATATTTTTCAGCCTGCGATGGACATAACAGATACGGCTTTGTACAAAGAGAAGAGAGAAATTCTTGATTTTTTAGAATCACTATGAGCTTCTAACATAACATAAAATATCATCGATATTTTATATGAAGCAGTGGCCTTATACAATAAATGCAGCTTAAAGCAAGAAGGCATGACAACTTCTACTATTCTATCTACCCATAAGGCTAATAATCGACAGTTAAACCCATTATGCTTATGAAGGAAGCATGTAAGTTAAACACTGTGCTATTAACATACTGGAATTAGACACGCAGTTTTATGATGGTTTACCTGGTTTAAAAAAAGGGGATTGCCTATATGCCAAAACGTTTACGTGATGAACCGATATATCTTGCACCTAAAATATTAGCCTTTCGGGATGTCAACTATGAACCAGTGATAACAGATGAACGGACTGGGAAAAAGTTGAATCCATTTATCATCGATGACAAAATATACATTTATAAGCGTCAGGTAGAGGAATGGTTTTTAAACCGTGCCGTCAGCTTATGTCACAGGAAGAATAACAATTTTGTTGTTGTTATGATAGCTACATCGTACATTGAAGGCATTGAACAATATCGTAATGGCAGATTAAGTCATGGTCACAGTAAGCAATACTTTTCAGATGGTATGAAAAGAATCTTCGGAATACAAAACGTTTCCGATAACCAGCTTAAAATGTTGTATAAGCACTTAAGATGTGGTTTGTTCCATAATGGTATGAGTGGAGATGTTGTTGTCTTAAACCGCACATTGAAAGGTGCAATTGAATTTTCAAATCGTGGAACGATAGATATTAACCCAAGACTATTTTTAGCCGCTATTTTAAAAGACTTTCAGCAATATATAAACGAATTGAGTAATCAGAATAATACTATACTGCGAAACAATTTTAATCGTATGTTCAGCGTAGTGTAGAGCTTAGGTAGATGATAACCTATAATAACCACAGGCCTTCCCATTATGTTTAATAGAAAAAGTACCTATGTATATAAGTTCGTTTTTCAATTATCAGGAAGTTAGACAAAGACCTTTGCGCACTAACGAACGAATTTGAATGAAAGACTAAAGATCAATGAATGACGAGAATGAAATGGAGGAAGAGTAATGGCTCTTATTGATACATACCGAAACAATATGCAACGCAAACGTCAAGAGATGGTTTCCTTACGTGAAAAAATGGCTAAAGAAAGTGGGAAAAAAACTGGTATTAATACTAAAATTCTGTCTGCAAAATCCGCTATTAGCCGAACAAAATCCGAGTCAACAACCAAGTCAAAACTTAACGAAATAAGTAGACTGGAAAAATCCTTGTCGGATATTGATAAGGCAATTGCTGATCTGGAAAAGAAATTTGCATCAAAAGAAAAAGAGTACAACACTGAGGAAAAGAAGTATAAAGCCGAAGAGGAAAAGCAGCGCAAAAAGCAGGAGCAGGAAGACAAGCAGCGCCAGAAGGTAAGTGAACATACTTTCCAGAAAATTAATCAAGCAATCGCTACGCAGCAGAGACAGCAGTCTGATATGCAAAATGATATCGAACGGCTCAAAGCTGTTCCCGAAAAAATCACCGTGTTGTTCTTTGCCACCAATCCAACAAATACTAGCAAACTGCGTTTGGATGAAGAATCACGAACGATACAGGAAATAATTCGCAAATCTGAGCACAGAGATTCTATCTTTTTTGAAAGCAGATGGGCTGTTCGGCCGCTGGATATTCTTCAAGCTATCAACGAGGTAAACCCTGATGTCGTCCATTTTAGCGGTCATGGTGCGTCTCATGGCGACCTTGTTCTGGAAAACACAGACGGTACAGCTAAATTTGTAACTAAAGAAGCAATCACACAAACAATTATGTCATCATCAGATAAAATTCACCTTATTTTCTTTAATGCTTGCTATTCCTATGAACAGGCCCAATCTGTTGTAAATTATGTAGATGCGGCTATTGGTATGACAACATCTGTAGGAGATGCAGCTGCTTGTGCTTTTGCGGCACAATTCTATTCATCACTTGGTTTTGGCTTTTCGGTCCAAAAAGCATTTGAACAGGCTAAAGGCGTTATGATGCTTGAAGATCCAGATGAATGTATTACCCCTGAACTTTTTGTAAAAGACGGTGTTGATGCCGATACACTTTTTATTGTAAAACCCGTTGAAAACTAACGAGTGTAAAGAATGGAAAACTAATGATATAACGAACTGCTCGGGAGTGTTTAAACTCGGAAAGATTAATAACTTCGCCGAAGGCTAATTATTGGAAGTTCACAGAGATATGAAAAAGACTATAGATAAGTTAATCAGTTGCCCATATTATTATTAGGTCAGGTTCATCATCACGGTTATTGAAGAATAAATCACCCGGAACTGGCCACTAACAATAACCTGAATCCGTGATAAGAATTGATAAAATAGCTAGTAATTTGAAGCAAGATATAGTATAATAAAGGTATTGAGGCATAATCAAGAATTCAAAAACTCACCCTGGAGGTGCCGATGAGATACCTGCTGGAACAGTCGGATGAAACGTTGGCCACCCACTCTGGATTAGCTTTAGTTGGCTTATTATTATCCAAAACGAGTCTGCGCAA
>PWUG01000078.1 GCA_003562605.1 Syntrophomonadaceae bacterium
GATCGCCGCTTAAAGCCTCATGGACGGCAACTGCTACCGGTGAACGCTCTTCATCATTGTTTTCATCATTTTCATTTCTAGCTCCGCGAGCTGCTTCAGATACTTCTTTGCCAAGATTTATATCCGGGTTCTTAGCACGGTCTGCCACAGCCGGGCCGAAACCTTCATCGCCGGGGGTTAGATCCTCATCCCCACTCAGATATACATGGACAGCTGCTGATACATCTGATCTCTCGTCGTTATTTGCTTCTTCCATTCCTTCTGTTGCCAAATTTAAACCTAGAAGCTTTACTCCAGAGCCGTATTCAGCTAATGCAATCCCGCTTCCGGCCAGTAATATCAAAACTAAAGCAATTATAATTGACTTTTTCATAAACAATCAGCCTCCTTAAGGTTATCAAATCGCAGGAAATTATTTTTCATTTCCATATGTGTGTTTTTTTCCGGTTCCTTCAGTTCCTTTATTAATATATTCGTCACAAACCTAAATTTTTGGTGGTCACCGTCATCAGTAATTTTATTTCTTCAATTGGAAGGCACCGGGACTGAGTCGGGAGGACCTGATCCGTCATCATTTCCGGAAGGTATCTGAGGAACAAAACCGGGACGGCCGGGACGGCCATCTATTCCTCCTTTTTCTTCCGCCTGGTCTGGCTTATCAACTGGCAAACCATCACCCCCGGGCAATCCATCGGAATCGATGGGAGCCTGCGGTGGCAGCTCAGGCCTGAACGTTGAAATTACAAGGCTCGCAATTTCTTTGCCTTCCAGACCGCGGATAAGTTCACCCAGGTTTTGTTCATCCAAAGAGATCTCTTCTCCGTAATGTTCGCCAAGGGCTTCCAGCAAGAGATAACGGTTCACTGACATTCCGGCAGCGGCTGCCTGTTCATGGGTCTGCCCGTCTGTTTCAAATATGCCCACGGAACCCGTTATGCCCAGTCGGCTTAAATTATCTTCAATAAAGGCCGCCAGAGGGCCCGGAGGTACTTCTACCTGACCTGACTGAACAAGCGTTATAAAGATAAGATTTTCCTCCACTTCAAGATCAAGATAACCCATGGCTACAGAACGCTCCAACACCCATTCCAGAGTATCGTAAAGCTGTCCATTCGCCTCCAACCCTTCAAGCAATAAGGCGGCATCATCATTCAACATTTGAATGGCAGTTACTTCCATATTTTCGTCGTATGCAAGCTCAAAACTTGGGTTTATATCAAATACAAGGTACCCATAAACAGGATCTACACTGTCATCGGTTCCCATTAATCCGCTATCGGGAATACCCAGCGGGAAGACAGTGATTAAAACCAATGCTGCAACGGCTATGAATGCCGCAGCGGTAAAAGTTTTTGGCCAAATTCTTTCAGATGAGCGGCAGGATACTTCATCGCCACGTTTCACATTCCCTCCCGGATGTGGCACTTTTTGATAATCGCCATCAGGGGTCATTAAGATCAGGTGTTTGCTGTTCACTTCAAGAACAATGCCCCGCACTTTTTTCATTCTAATTTATCTCCTTTACCCGCAAGGTCGCGGGCATATTCTCTTAAATGCGGCAATTCCTCCCTGGAAAGCAACAGCGCCAGGGCAATCACATAAACCCGACCCCGGTCAAGCACACGTGATGTCACCCCCGCCAATTCGCACAACCGGCGTTTTGGCAGGTTGCCGCTTTTATATAGATAATCCATCAGTACTTGGTTCCCGGCTAATATTTTAGCTGCCTGCCGTAATTTTTCCCTGGTCTGTTTATGCCTGGGTTGGGCCTCAGCGACCCTTGCAAAGCTGAGATTGAAATCATTTAAAATTCTTCCGTATTCATCGATTTCTGCTTCTCGTTCAGCCTGCTCCCAATCTTCCTCGACCGTGGATTGGGAAACAATCTCATCTGCAGTTACGATTTCACCTGTTTTATCTGTCTGGCGGAAATAGTCGATCAGCCGTCTTTTGATCACCAACCTGCATAGATGATTAAAGGAACTGCCTTTCGTTTCATTGTAAGCATCGATAGCTTCGTTAAATGCTATCAGGGCGATGCTAAGCTCATCGTCACGGCCCCACTCTAATATACGGCGGCAAACCCGCTGTGCTTCCTTTAAAACAAATGGCCGGTATTGCTCGATCAGTTTTTCTCTGGCCAAATTGTCGCCCGAAGCAGCAGACTCGAGCCAGAATACTACATTATCCTCGTTCAAGGAAGGGTTCACCTCTTCTCTGGAAAACAATTCCGACGCATCGTTTTTTCATTCTGCAGCCACTTTAAGAGATTACCCGACCTTCTACTGTTATATTCGGAGACCAGGCTGCTTTTTGGTGGTCACCGTCATCAGGATTCATCCCCGGAAAGATGCGGCTGTAAAATTCAACTCCCCCTGATCTAACTACCTGGTATATAGTATAATTAACGAAACAGGACTTGTCACCGGTTTTCCCTTCCTGCCGGGTTCTGCCGCCACATTCGGCCCCAACCGGGCTTAACCTGGTTTAAGGGTGACAAAGAAGAACACATACATTTGACAGGCTGGTGATTTAGATGTTCCACGGTACTTATGCTCCTATCCCCACTCCTTTCAATTCCGGAGGAGAAATCGACTGGAACGCCCTGCGAGGCAACCTGCAGTGGTGGGGGCAAACCTCCCTGCAGGGCCTTGTGTTCGGGGGAACCAACGGGGAAGCGGTGCTGCTTGATCATGACGAAAAAGTGAAAGCTTTTGCCTTTACACGTGAAAATCTGCCTGCGGAAAAAAAAGTCATTGTTGGTACGGGCTGCGAGTCGGCAAGGGCAACAGACAGCCTGAACCGTGCGGCTGCCGCCAGCGGAGCAGATGCTGTCCTGATCTTAAACCCCAGCTATTTTAAGGGCAACTTAAACGATGAGGTTTTGCATAACTACTATTTACACGTGGCCGAAAACTCTCCACTGCCGGTCATTCTTTATAATATGCCCCGCAATACCGGATTAAACATGAGCGCCAAATTGATCTGCAGCCTTTCCACGCACCCCAATATTGCCGGGCTAAAAGACAGTTCGGGAAATATCGTTCAATTCGGGGAAGTGATCAATAATTGCGGCGCTGATTTTAGCGTGTTCGCCGGATCAGCCAGCATTATGTTACCGGCATTGGTACTGGGAGCAGCAGGAGGAGTATTGGCCCTCGCCAACATCATGCCCGAGGAATGTGTGAGTATAACAACCCTCTATGAAGAAGGCAAACTTGACCGGGCTAAAGATCTGCAGTTAAGCCTGCTCGAAATCAACAATGCTGTTACGGTCCGCTGGGGTGTTGCCGGGCTCAAGGCAGCCCTCGAGATGATTGGCCGCTATGGCGGCCCTCCCCGTCTGCCTCTCCTGCCGCTCGGCGAAAGTGAAAGAAGCCAACTGGCCGATGCCATGAAGCAGTGCGGCCTTTTGAAATAATCCTCATTAATATTAACTAATAAGCAGGACTATCTTTTCCATATATATAATCCCGAGTCAGGGGAAGTTCATTATTCAAACCCTTGCTAAAAAGCAATTGATGAATGTCCAACCCGCTGTAGCGAAAAGATGAAGAGCAGCCTACCAGGAATAAGCGCCACATCCGAACAAATCGATCCCCGTATTTTTCTGCAACCCTGTCAACAACTTTCTCAAAATTTTCAGCCCACTTGCCCGTGGTCATGGAATAATGCAGGCGCAGGCTTTCCACGTCGATAAGTTTAAAAGAGTGCTCGGGTAATTCCCAGACCACTTCTCGCAAAGAGGGAATATAGCCCCAGGGGAAAATATACTTTTCCAGCCAGGGGTTTGACGGCGTTTCGGTGTCATGGGTGATGGTGTGGAGCAAAGAAATCCCGCCGGATTTTAGCATTTTGTTCAGGCTTGAGAAATATTCAGAAATATATTCCTTACCGACATGCTCAAACATGCCTACACTGACTATTTTATCAAAAGTATGCCCATCCCCGGGCAGATCACGGTAATCCGCCAGGCAGACATCAACCCTGCCTTCAAGCTCTTCTTCATTAATACGGCGCTTTGTTTCCTGTTCCTGTTCCTTGCTCAGGGTAACACCCATGGCTTCCACGCCATACTCTTTGGCAGCCTTGATAATCAACCAGCCCTAACCGCTGCCGATATCCAAGAGGCGCTCCCCTTCTTTCAGCTGCAGTTTCTTTAAGATATGATCAATTTTTTGCAGCTGCGCATTTTCAAGGGAGTCATCCGGCGAGCGGAAATAAGCGCAGGAATAGCTCATGGTACCATCCAGCCACAATTGGAAGAAATCATTGCCCAGGTCATAATGGTACTGCACATTTTCAGCCTGTTTCTGGCAGGTTGTCTCTTTTTGGCCTTTCATAAAGCGCTGCAGAAGCCCTTCTAAGTTTTTATTACAATTAAACAAATTTTGGTTTTGAATTAACAGGTTAAAGATATCTTTCAAATCGCCTTCAAAATCAATTTTTTTATCCATATAAGCCTCACCGAATTTGAGTTCGGGGTCACAAAGCATTTCTTTTAGATTCAATTTTTCGTTGATAATCATCCTGATAGCCGGTTCTTTCCGATCATCTGCACCGTAAACTTCCGTGTGTCCGTCCCAATAGGTTACGGCAAATGGTTCACCTTTCATCCTCTTAAAAATTGATCCTAAAAGTTTCTTCTGCATTTTAATGCTCCTTTCACCATTGATAAACTCCGCAGTCTGTTGCTAAAAAGTGATCATACCGGGCCGGGAAAGAATGGCTATAGTCTATCGCAGAGTGTAAAGGCAGTAGGGGTTTGACATAATTATACAATAATTTTTATCAAATTGCAAATTTTGCAATAACTACACAATGGGTAACTTGAATTTAATGCAGTTTTCCAGTATTATCAAACCACTGCACCACCAACAGCGCTGCTGCGGGGAGAGAAAACATGTCTAAGCTTGAACTGATTGCCACGGCCACTTTTGGCCTCGAAGCCATCGTCGCACAGGAGGTTAAAGAACTGGGCTACGACCAGGTTAATGTCGAAAACGGGAAGGTTACCTTTTCCGCAGATGAAAGCGCTATTTGCCGTTCAAACCTCTGGCTGCGCACTGCCGACCGGGTGCGCCTGAAAGTGGGCGAGTTCAAAGCGGTGACTTTCGACGAGCTTTTTGAAAAGACAAAAGCGCTGACCTGGCCTGATCTGCTCCCGGAAAATGCTGCTTTCCCTGTTGACGGCAAATCCGTTCAATCAATCCTTTTCAGCATATCTGACTGCCAGGCTATTGTTAAAAAAGCTGTTGTCGAGAGTATGAAGACGCGCTACGGAACCGAATGGTTCAAAGAGGACGGCCCATTATACCGGATTGAAGTATCGATGCTGAAAGATATTGCCACCATTACCATCGACACCAGCGGAGCCGGCCTGCACAAACGGGGGTACCGCGCTGCCGGCAGCGAGGCTCCGCTGAGGGAAACTCTGGCTGCCGCCCTGGTTCAAATCGCGCGCTGGCAGCCTGATATTGCCCTCGTTGATCCGCTATGCGGTTCCGGAACAATTCCGATCGAAGCAGCTTTGATCGGACAAAATATAGCACCGGGTATGAACCGGACTTTTGTTTCCGAACAGTGGCCGACAATAGCGAGGGAACATTGGCGCCAGGCCCGTAAGGAAACCCACGACTGTGCGGATTACAGCCGTAAGCTTGATCTGAGTGGAACTGATATCAACAGTGATTTAATCGGGATTGCCCGGAAAAACGCTGCAGAAGCAGGTGTCGACGAACTGATCCATTTTCAGGCCAGGCCGTTATCCGAGTTAAGCTCTAAGAAAAAGTACGGGAAGATTATCTGCAACCCGCCTTACGGCGAGCGGTTGAGCAATATCAAAGAAGTTGAGCAGTTGTATAAAGAAATGGGCAAGTTCTTTAGAAAACTTGA
>PWUG01000064.1 GCA_003562605.1 Syntrophomonadaceae bacterium
AGAGGAAACACAAGGTGAAGTGCCGGAAGAACCGGGACAAGAAGCAGTAGATGAAGTGCAAGACAATGTACAAAATGAAGAGAAGGAAGAAGCTGAGAACGAAGTGCTTGATGAAGAGCAAAACGATGAACAGCAAAGCAATGAGCAGCAAAACGATGAAAAGGAAGAAGAGCAAATAGAAGTACAGAAAGAAGAGCCCTTTGATTTTGAAGGCGAAGTGAAGGTTCCCCAGGTTGGAGAACAGGTTACAGGTAAAATAGCCCGGGTTGCTGAGGATGAAGCCCACATCGATATCGGTGCTAAAACAGAGGCTATTCTTCCTGCCGGAGAAGTGCATCTTGGCGAGGGACAGACCTTAGCAGATATATTTACCCCTGAAGATGATATCGAGGTAACAGTTTTAGAGACTGACGAACAGGAAGGAAAAGTAATTGTCTCTCATAAAAGATTAGCCAGAGACAAGAGGCTAAAAGAACTCGAAGACGCCCTGGAAAATCAGGATATACTTGAAGGAAAAGTAAAGCAGGTTGTTGCTGCCGGTATAGTTGTTGATTTAGGATCCGGTATCGAAGGATTTATGCCCGGATCACTGGTTGATACCAGGTATATACCAGACTTCAATGAGTTTAAAGATAAAGAGATCCAGTTTAAAGTGCTGGAATATGATCGCGAGAAAGGCAAACTGATCTTAACTCGTAGAAAAATAATGGAAGAAGAAAAAGGCAAGAAAAAAGAAGAGACACTAAATTCTCTTGAGGTTGGCTCGACTATAACCGGTACTGTGAAGCGACTTACTGATTTTGGCGCTTTTGTCGATGTCGGTGGAATTGACGGATTGGTACATATTTCGGAACTATCCTGGGAAAGGATCAGCCACCCAAAAGAAGTGCTTCAGGTTGGCGATGAAATTGAGGTTAAAGTGTTGGAAGTCCTGCCTGAGAAGGAACGGATCAGTCTGAGCATAAGAAAAACTTTGCCTGACCCCTGGACAAAAGCCATTGAAGATATTGAAAGCGGCCAGTTTATTTCAGGTAAAGTCACCCGCCTTGTCAATTTCGGCGCTTTTATTGAAATTAAACCGGGCGTGGAAGGTTTGGCTCATATTTCCCAGCTGGCCGAATACCATGTCAAGCACCCATCCGAGATCCTTAAAGAGGGCGAAGAAGTAGAGGTAAAAATCCTTGAAGTTAAACCAAAAGCAAAAAGGATTAGTTTAAGTCTTAAGGATGCCAGTGGCGTTAAGGTTGTTCCCGGCAGCGCTGATAGCAACGGTGCTGAAAACGGTAATGTTACCCTGGGCGATGTCTTCGGTGATCTATTCGATAAAGAAGACTATTCACCGGAAGATAAAGCTCCTGAAGATAAGACGGGTGAAGAATCTGAACAAGAAGGTGACCAGGGTTAAATGCCCAGGTTAGATCGAAAGAACGATCATATTTATTTTAGCATGCACAAAGCGCCGGGCCGGGCAGATTTCTCTGATCTGCATTTCGTTCACAACTGCCTCCCTGATCGTGATTTTCATGATATCAGCCTGAGTTCAACATACCTGGGGCGAACGTTCCGTTCGCCTCTTTTTATTAACGCTCTTACCGGTGGGACTAAGCTGGCGCTGAGAATAAATGCCGCCCTGGCTGTTGTGTCGAGGGAATGCGGTTTGCCTATGGCTGTAGGTTCTCAAATGGCTGCCCTGGAAGGAAAAAGTGCGGAAGCGAGTTATAGAGTGGTTCGCCGTATTAATCCTGAAGGAGTAATCTGGGCTAATATTGGCTCATATGCTGATCAAGGAATGGTTCGAAGGGCTGTGCAGATGATCAGGGCTGACGGATTGCAGGTCCACCTCAATGTACCACAGGAACTGTTTATGAGCGAAGGTGACAGCAGGTTTAGCGGAATGGTTGAGAGGATCGGGCAGATTACTGCCGGCGTTAAAGTTCCGGTGATCTTTAAAGAAGTTGGTTTTGGCATTGCCGGTGAACAGGCCCGGGAGTTGATAAAGGCCGGTGCTGCAGCTATTGATGTCGGAGGCAGAGGAGGAACTGACTTCCTGACCATAGAAAGTATGCGCTCAGGTGAAAAAATTCCCGTTGGCCTAAAAAAATGGGGCATACCGACAGCATTAAGCCTGGTTGAAGTTATTGATGCCGCCGGGGGTAAGGTTGATGTGTTTGCATCCGGCGGAGTGCATGAAGCTGTCGACATTGCCAAGGCGCTGACTCTTGGTGCTAAAGCGGTCGGTATGGCCGGATACCCGTTGTATCTGCTGCTCAGAAAGGGAAGAAAAACCCTGATAAATAAGCTGAATACTATCGAGAAAGAATTGCGCCTGATAATGATGATGGTCGGTGCTTCCTCGATTAAAGAACTTCAAGAGACCCCCCTGGTTATTACCGGTTTTACCGCAGAGTGGATGCAGCAGCGGGGTCTGGATCCTTCTGTATATGCGCAGCGAAAGAAGGTCTGAACTTAAGAATCGGAAGGATATAATTATGAATATGCCTACAGGCCATTTAATTGAGATGGTTTCATCCGCATCACCGGCAGCTGCTGCCGGAATTAAACCCGGGTGGAAACTCTACAAAATCGACAATCAGCGCATTGGCGATATCATTGATTACAAAATTATGGAGTCTGGTGAAAACCTTCGCCTCCTGTTTCAGGATAAGCAGGGTATGTTCCGCCGGATAAAAATTACCAAACCTGCAGACTCAACTCTGGGATTACATTTTTCCCCCCCGACTATATCGGCAATACAAAATTGCGGTAACCGCTGTATTTTTTGTTTTGTTGACCAAAACCCCGGGGGCATGCGGCAGGCTCTCTACATAAAAGACGATGACTACCGGCTATCTTTTTTATATGGTAACTTTATAACTTTAAATCGTATAACAGAATCTGAACTCAAGCGTATAACCAGGTTACATTTGAGCCCGCTCTATGTGTCGGTCCATACCACAAACCCTGCCCTGCGCCGGGCCATGTTCGGCACAAAAATGGCAAAAAGGGGTTTGCAAAATCTCTATAAGCTGGTTGCTTCCGGGATTCGTATTCATGCCCAGGTAGTCCTCTGCCCGGATATTAACACGGGAATTGAAATGGTTCGCACGATCAGAGATCTTGGTCAATTGGGACCTAACCTGGCCAGCGTTGCCCTCGTACCTGTCGGCTTGACCGGCCACAGAAGTGGACTCAAGCCTCTTAGAAAATTTCAATCTGAAGAAGCTGCAAATCTGGTTGAACATGTCAGCGTAATGCAGCAAACTTTTCTAAAGGAAAGAGGCACCCGTTTTGTATTCCTGGCTGATGAATTTTATAACCTTGCCGGGCTTGAAGTCCCGGGTGACAGTGAATATGAAGGATATCCCCAGCTTGAAAATGGTGTCGGCCTGGCCAGGCATTTTTTAGACGAACTGGCAATGATCAAACAGCAGGAATCTTACGGCCTGGCTGCGCCTCTTAAGATTACGCTTGCAACAGGCCGTGCTGCAGAGCCACTTATGAAACAACTTACCTTAGTATTTGCTGAAATTGCTAACCTTACGATAAACCTGAAAATCATAGATAACAATTTTTTCGGTGAACAGGTAACTGTAACCGGGTTATTGACCGGAGGGGACCTTTTAGCTGCTCTTGAAGGAGATGAATTGGGCGACGCAGTATTTATTTCGCAGGCATTGCTTAAAGATCAAAGTAAAAAACTTCTTGATGATCTGAATGTGAATGATATCGAGAAAGCACTAAATGTACCTGTTCACGCTGTAAGCGGACCCCTGGAGCTGTTTTCAAAAATCCGGGAGATCGCCTGCATGCCTAAGTCTTTACCAGAAAGGACCCGGGTCATTGACAGATAATATAATAGCCATAGTCGGTCGTCCGAATGTTGGTAAATCGACATTATTTAACCGCCTTACAACCGCCAGGACAGCAATTGAGGAAAAGGTCCCGGGAGTAACCAGGGACCGCCTCTACGGTGTATCTGAATGGTGCGGCCGCAACCTGGTAATCATCGATACCGGAGGTATTACTTTTGGTAAAAGTGATCAACTTACAATCCAGGTCAGGCGCCAGGTAGCCCTGGCTGTTGAGGAAGCCCGTTTAATCATTTTTCTGCTTGACGGAAGGGAAGGCCTGACAGCCCTCGATGAGGAAATTGGCGAGATGCTCCGGCGCAGCGGAAAAACGATTATTCCAGTTGTTAATAAAGTAGATTACCATGAAATGGAATCTGCCAAATATAACTTTTACAGCCTGGGTTTTGGTGATCCTTTGGCTGTTTCCGCTTCCCACGGCAGGGGAACAGGTGAACTGCTCGATCAAATATGCAGTTTGCTGCCTTCCGAAGCGGAAGATAACGAAATAGAAAATGAAGATTCAGTAAAGGTCGCCGTTATCGGCAGGCCCAATGTTGGCAAGTCATCTATGATCAATACCCTGCTTGGTGAAGATCGGGTAATTGTTAACACTTTACCCGGTACTACCAGGGATTCAGTGGATACGAATTTTCAACATGCCGGGCAAGCGTACGTTTTTATCGATACCGCCGGAATGAGACGAAAAAGCAAAGTTAAAGATGCCGTGGAGTATTACAGCGTCCTGAGATCTCTGAAAGCCGTGCAAAGAGCTGATCTTGCCTTATTGCTTCTTGATGGTGAAAACGGTATTACCGAGCAGGATCAAAGGTTAGCCGGTTACGTCGATGAGGCAGGGAGAGGGTTGATCCTGGTTGTTAACAAATGGGATTTAATTAAAGACAGGGAAAAATCACGCGAGCTTTACCTGAATAACCTGAGGCGCCTGTTTAGTTTTGTCCCTTATGCCCATGTAGCTTTTGTCTCAGCTCTGACCGGGTGGAGGCTTGAAAAGTTATTCTCCCTGATCATGAAAACCTGGCAGGAGCAGCATAAGCGTATTTCAACGCCACTTCTTAATGAACTGCTTGAAGATGCCCTGGCTGTTAATCCCCCGCCGACAGTTAAAGGAAAGAGAATCAGGATATTCTATGTAACCCAGCCCGCAGTAAAACCACCGACGTTTGTTTTCTTCGCCAATGAGCCGGAATTAATCCATTTTTCTTATAAGCGTTATCTTGAAAACAGGATTCGTGAATCATTTGATTTTAGCGGTACGCCAATTATCATTAAATTTAAAAGACGTCAGCGGAGAGGGGAGTAAAATGGCATATATTGTTCTTGTTGCCGCTTACCTGATCGGTTCATTGCCTTTCGGCTATATTGCCTCCCGCATTTTCCAAAAAGCCGATATCAGGAACCTTGGAAGCGGTAATATCGGGGCAACCAATGTCCTGAGGGTTATGGGATGGCGTGCAGCCCTGCCGGTATTTATTCTGGATATGCTCAAAGGGGCAGCAGCCGTTTTACTGGCAAAAGCAGTAAGCGACGAGACCGTAATTTATCTGGCTGCCGGTTTTTTGGCCATGATTGGCCACAGCTTTCCAATCTTTCTTAATTTTAAAGGTGGGAAAGCTGCTGCTACTGGAATAGGTGTTCTGGCAGTTCTTTCCGGCTGGGTAACTTTAAGTCTGATTATAGCTGCGGGCTTAATTGTCGCGCTTACACGTTATGTTTCCCTGGGATCGATTGTCGGGACAATCTTGGTTCCCCTGTTTTTCTGGTTATTTGGCTATGATCTCCCTTACATTTTCTTTGGACTGGCTGCAGCTGCGCTTGTTACAGCACGGCACCATGAAAACATCGGGCGTTTGTTGAAAGGAACAGAATCGAAACTTGGGCAGAAGACGTAGGAACCTTTCAAATCATTGACGGCAAATAATGAAACATATGGTAATGATGGTTTTCAGCAGCGCAATGTATTACAGGACCAAATCAATTTGATAAGGCCTTGAAA
>PWUG01000347.1 GCA_003562605.1 Syntrophomonadaceae bacterium
ATAAAGAAGATATATATTCCGGAGCCCGGGCGGCCGCCGCCGGCGGTTTTACTGCTGTTGCGGCGATGGCCAATACCGATCCGGTTAGTGACGATCCTTCTGTGATTGGCTATATTCATGATCGCGCAGCCAGGGCAGCAGTGCGCGTGTACCCACTGGGTGCTTTAACCAAGGGACTCGAGGGTAAGGAGCTGGCCGAACTTGGTAGAATGAAACAGGCCGGCGCAGTGGGATTTTCTGATGACGGCAAGCCGGTGGTTAACGGCACGATTATGCGCAATGCCCTTTTATATGCTTCAGGTATCGATGCCCTGGTAATTGCCCACGAAGAAGATTCTCACCTTGCATCGGGAGGGGTGATGCATGAAGGCACGGTTTCATCGGTGCTCGGATTGAGGGGGATACCGTCAGCAGCTGAAGAAACCATGCTGGCCCGGGACCTGATGCTGCTTAAACTGACCGGTGGCCGCCTGCACATTGCCCATGTTTCAACCGCAGGCTCGGTTGACCTTCTGCGCCGGGCCAAGGGGGAAGGGCTTGCAGTAACTGCCGAGGTTACCCCTCACCATCTCCTGCTGACCGACCGGGCAGTCAAGAATTCCGGATATCATACGAACACGAAGGTAAACCCGCCGCTCAGATCAGAGCATGACCGCCAGTCTTTATGGGAGGGCTTGCTGGATGGAACTATCGATGCCATCGTTTCTGACCATGCCCCCCATCATGCCGATGATAAAGATGTGGAATTTGATTTTGCGCCCTTCGGTATAGCCGGTCTGGAAATAACACTGCCGCTGATGCTCGATGAATTTACTTCAGGACGGATCAAGAATCTGAGCTTGCCGTTGCTTGTTGAAAAAATGAGCACCTCTCCTGCAACTATCCTCGGTATTGCGGGAGGCTCGCTGCGGCCCGGAAGCCCTGCCGATATAACGATTGCAGACCTTGCACAAAGCTTAACCGTCAATCCTGAAGCATGGCATTCAAAATCGGGCAATACGCCTTTTGCCGGCCGTCGCCTTGCCGGTGCTCCGGTTTATACCATTGTCAGCGGGATGGTTGTAATGAAAGAAGGTGTGCTCACTGAGTGATAATAGGAGCAATAGTCATAAGCCTGAAAAATTTTCGGTGATCGATAACCGAAAAGTGGCCCCCGGGCACTACAGGCTGACCTTAATGGGCCCTTCCATAGCCCGTGAAGCAAAACCAGGCCAGTTTGTCATGATTTACATGCCCCGGGAACACGGGCACATGCTGCCTCGTCCCTTCAGCATTTTCAGGGTCGATCGTCAAAGAGCCGAGCTTTCAATCTTCTTTACGATCAAGGGGCGGGGTACTGAACTGCTGGCCCGTATTGCTCCGGGTGCTGTATTGAAGATACTCGGCCCTTTAGGGAAAGGGTTTCCCCCCTTGCCTCCGAAATCTTTACTGGTGGCAGGTGGAATGGGTATAGCGCCGTTGGTTTTCCTGGCGGCGTCGACAACAAAGCAAAGGACATTGATTTACGGAACCCCGGCATCCGGTTCGCTTGTCTGCCCACCCGCCGATCTTGATCTGCACGGTTTAACCCTGGTTACAGTTACCGAGGACGGCAGCAGGGGAGAAAGGGGCACCGCCGTTGATGTGCTTGCAGACTTGCTCCCCGGTTTTGAAGCTATATTTGCCTGCGGCCCACGGCCAATGCTTGAGGCAGTGAATTTGCTACGTCTTCAGGCCGGTATTGCAACCTGGTTTTCGATGGAAGAGCGAATGGCCTGTGGGATTGGCGCCTGTCTCGGCTGTGTTGTGAAAACAGTCAGCGGATACAAGCGTGTTTGCCGTGACGGTCCGGTATTCCCGGCAGAGGAGGTGTTTTTAAGTGATTAAGCCCAATTTATGCGTGAATCTCGGTGGTATTGATCTGACCTCTCCTGTCCTGGCCGCATCAGGCCCATTTGGTTACGGGCATGAATACCGTGAACGTCTTGACCTCGATGCCCTGGGAGGAATTATAGTCAAAGGAGTTTCACTTAAACCATGGGAAGGGAATCCTCCCCCGCGCCTTGCCGAAACTGCTTCCGGCCTGCTTAACTCCATAGGCCTCCAGAATCCGGGATTGCAACATTTCCTGGAGACTGATCTGCCCCTGATCAGGGGTGCAGGGCCGCGCCTTATTGTCAATATTGTCGGCGCTACAATCGAAGAATATGCTGCCGTGGCAGAGGGCCTTAACGCTGCCGAAGGGGTGGATGGCATCGAAGTGAACATTTCCTGTCCTAACATTAAAGCAGACGGCATGGCTTTCTGCACCGATCCCGAAATTACATATGACGTGGTCAGCGCTGTTAGAAAGAGGACGACTCTGCCCCTGCTGGTTAAACTTTCCCCCAACGTTACTGATATTAAGGCCATTGCTCTTGCTGCCGAAGCTGCCGGGGCTGATGCCCTTTCACTGATCAACACCCTCTCGGGGATGCTGATTGACATCGAGGCCAGGAAACCGCTTTTGGGAAATATTTTCGGCGGGTTATCAGGCCCGGCAATTATGCCTGTTGCCCTTAAGATGATCTGGCAAACAGCGGATGTAGTTGAGATCCCCCTTCTCGGCATGGGCGGAATAACTTCAGTCGAAGATGCCCTTCAATTTATCATGGCCGGAGCCAGGGCCGTGGCTGTCGGTACAGGTTTATTTTATAATCCCGGCATCCCTGCTGAAATCCAGGAAGGTTTGAAACAGTACATGCTTACTAACCATATTCCCGACCTCGGAGTAATTGAAGGTGTCGCCAGGAAAGGAGATATTCAAAATGGCCATTGATCCAGAGCGCTTGATCATAGCCCTTGATCTGCCCGACCCCAAAAGGGCATTAATGCTTGTAAAAGTACTCAGCCCGCTCGATGTAAGCTTTAAAGTCGGCCTGGAACTCTTTATGGCCGGGGGGCCTTCCCTGGTGTCCGAATTGGCTTCCCGTTACCGGGTGTTTCTCGATTTAAAGTTTCACGATATTCCGAACACTGCAGGAGCGGCAGTAAGAGAGACAGCAGAACTCGGTGTATGGATGCTTAACCTCCATGCTTCGGGAGGCAGGGATATGATGTTAGCCGCCAGGAGAGCGGTTGCAGGTCTGGAAAAGAAGCCAATGCTTCTTGCCGTTACCGTTTTGACCAGCATGAACGGTTGCCAACTGGCTGAAACCGGTTATTCAGATAGTATTACTGAAAGGGTTCGCCTGCTCTCTAAACTTGCCTTTGAGTGCAGCTTAGATGGAGTAGTTTGTTCCCCACTGGAGATATCTGCAGTTAAAAAAGCTGTATCGTCAGAGTTTATTACGGTTACCCCTGGAGTCAGGCCGATCGGTGAAGACCGGGGTGACCAATCCCGCATAGGCACCCCGGCCGAGGTTATCAGGGCCGGGGGAGATTACCTGGTGGTAGGCAGGCCAGTTACCAGGGCTGCAGATCCGCTCATGGCTGCCGAAAAAATTCTTGCTGAGATGGGAGAGGGTTATGAATGAAGGTAATATTTTTAAATTGCTGAAGAAAAGCGGGGCTATAATGGAGGGCCATTTTTTACTGACTTCAGGCAGGCACAGCGGCCGTTTCCTGCAGTGTTCCCAGCTGTTGCAGTATCCGGATCACGCAGCGCTAATCTGCGGCCGGATGGCCGAACCTTTTCAGAATAAAGGAGTCGAAATAGTAATTGGCCCGGCCATGGGAGGGGTGATCCTGGCCTATGAAACAGCCCGCTTGCTTGGGGCAAGAGCTCTGTTTGCCGAACGGTCCGGGGGTGAAATGATCCTCAGGCGAGGTTTTTCAATTAAACCGGGAGAAAAAGTGCTGGTCGTTGAAGATGCTGTCACCACCGGTGGTTCAGTGCAAAAAGTCTTAGATCTGCTGCAGCTTCTCAGGGCCGAAGTAATTGGTGTTTCGATTTTGGTTGACCGGACTGCCGGCAGCCTTGATTTTGGATTGCCCTCGAAGTCTCTATTGACTATGGAAATTGAATCTTACGAAGCAGACAACTGCCCGTTATGCCTTGAAGGAATTCCCCTGCAAAGGCCGAAAGGATAATAATACTTCTTACAGACTCGTAGGGTTTAGCACATATGGAAAGCAGGGATCGGAGCAGATTATGCAGGAACAAATTTATAAGCGTCTCAGTAAAGAACTAAACTTACCAGTTAAAAAGATCACCCAGACAGCGGAGCTGCTGGACGAAGGGAATACGGTGCCATTTATTGCCCGTTACCGTAAAGAGATGACCGGCGGCCTGAGCGATGAAGAAGTCCGCCTGCTGCAGGGAAAACTGGTCCATTACCGTAACCTTGAACAGCGGCGCGGGGATGTCCTGCGCCTGATAGAAGCCCAGGGAGCGCTTACCGAAGAACTGCAGGAACAGGTAGTAAAAGCGGCTACTGTAACTGAGCTGGATGATCTATATCGTCCATACCGGCCGAAGAAACGGACCCGGGCCTCCAAAGCCCGTGAAAAAGGGCTTGAACCCCTGGCCCTGGTTGTTCTGGAAGGTAGTGTTGCTCCTACAGCAGAGGCAGCGAAATATGTCGACCCGGAAAAAGACCTGCCGGACAGCACAGCTGTCCTCCGCGGTGTTTCAGATATTATTGCTGAAATAATATCTGATGATGCATCCGTGCGTAAAAACCTGCGCCGGCTTTATCATCGCAAAGGTGCCGTCGCGGTGATCAAAAAGGATAGTGATGCCGTTAATACTTACGATGATTATGACGGTTACAGTGAGCCTCTTTCAAAAATCAAGGCACACCGCGTCCTCGCAATCAACCGCGGGGTCAGGGAAGAAGTACTAGACTTTAAAGTAACCTTCCCTGATGAAGTAACACAGGCTGTAATCGCCGCAAAGTATCTAAAAGCAGGGCTGGCAGAAGACTGCAAAGAGTTAATCAGAGCTGCATCTGCAGATGGTTACAAGCGCCTGATTCATCCCTCTCTCGAAAGAGAAGTGTGGGCATCCCTGTTTGATAAAGCAGTTGAAGGCGCCCTGGTGGTCTTTAAAGAAAACCTGAAGAAAAGGCTTCTGGTTCGCCCTATCCGCAACCGCCGTGTAATGGGATGGGATCCCGGTTTTCGCACAGGGTGTAAACTTGCCTGTATCTCTGAAACAGGAGAGCTGCTCGAAACTGCGGCTGTCTTTCCTACAGCGCCACGCAATGATCTGGCGGGTGCGGGCGCAAAGGTTTTGCAGCTCATTGAGAAACATAAAATTGACTGTATTGCTGTCGGAAACGGCACTGCATCGCGGGAAAGTGAAGTTTTTATCGCCGGGTTGATCAAAGGAAACAACCTGGCTGTGGAATATACCATTGTTAACGAAGCCGGGGCCAGTGTCTATTCTGCCTCAACAGAGGCACAAAAAGAATTCCCCGGCCTGGATGTGGCCGAACGCAGCGCTGTTTCGATCGCCCGCCGCCTTCAGGATCCCCTGGCTGAGCTGGTTAAGATAGATCCAAAAGCAATCGGGGTCGGCCAATACCAGCATGATATGCCTTCGAAAGAACTGGAATCTGCCCTGACCGGGGCTGTGGAAGACTGTGTTAACAGTGTTGGAGTAGATCTGAACAGTGCTTCGGCGGCACTGCTTGCTTATGTAGCAGGAATAAATGCAGCCACTGCCGGTCGCATTATTTCCTACCGCAATGAAAACGGTTCTATCCATTCGCGCAACCTATTGCTTAAAGTAGGCGGGCTCGGGCCTAAAGTATATAAACAGTGTGCCGGGTTCCTGCGTCTGCCCGAAAGTGATAATTACCTTGAAAGAAGTGCCGTGCACCCTGAATCTTATGAGTTGGCCGGACGGATTATGGAAGTGTTGGCCCTGGTTCCGGAAAACCTGGGTCGTGCTGAATTTATACCCGACCTGACTTCAGAAGAGATTGCCGCCCTCGCAGAGCAGCTGGATGCAGGCGAGCCCACATTACGAGATATACTTGAAGAATTCCGTAAACCCGGCCGCGATCCCCGGGAGGATTTGCCCAGGCCGGTATTTATGCAGTCAATTTGCGAGTTGGAAGATTTGGAGCCGGGAATGGTGCTGATGGGTATCGTGCGCAATATCGTTGATTTTGGTGCATTCATCGATATTGGTGTGCACCAGGACGGACTCGTCCATATCTCCGAAATTGCCGGTCGTTATATTAAACATCCGCTGGAGGTTTTAGAAATTGAATCGGTCGTGCCGGTAAAGATTCTTTCCATCGATCGTGAAAGGAACCGTATCTCCCTGTCAATCAAACAGGCCATTGATAAGTAAGATGCGGTATTCTGGAAGTGAATAATAGCAACCCGGTAAGCGAGCCGGCTTTTACTTCTTTTTTGTCGGAAGCAAGGGGTATGTCAGCTGACATAGAATAAAGAAGCCGAATGTAAAAGGAAAGCCGGCTGCCAGAAGATATTTTTTACTTGCGGGCATTACTTCCCAGAATCCACGATAAAAACTTTGCCCGGATCTTCTCAAATCCGGACGGGGCATAGTCAGCCTGACCTGTCCATTCCCATCTACAACAACCATCGATTCATTGATGTTCTCCAGGGCGCTTTCCTTTTTGCCTTCATAGCCGACCCAGATATGGGTTAATGAGATATTTTTATAGTAAGGCATATCAAGTTCTTCCATTAAAGAAGCAAAAAGGAGATAGCGGGCTTTACAGTCGCCTTTACCGTTTTGCATTGCCTCTTCAAGGGTCGGAAAATACCAGGGCATATTATAGACTTCCCAGTCGTATCGGTAAGGCAGCTGGTTGTAGACAAAGGCCTGAATTTCATCTGGAGAATTACCCTGCAGTTGTCGGGCAATTTCAGTAACATGGATTGGCATTAACGGTGGGTTTTTCAACCTGTAGACACTGGCAGCCAGGTGCCTGGGGTTTGGATACAGCACCAGCAGGAACCATAAGGCCAGCATTATTAAGATGAATGAAAATTTCTTCATATTTTTTTTGGTTCGCAATGTGGGTTACCCCGTTAAATATTAATAAGTGTATTATACAGCAATATAAAGTTGTTTGGCAACGGTTTATAAGGAAACTGTCTATCAGGTCCGTGATTGTATTGTATGGGTATATTTTATAAAATAGGATACGGAGGTGATTGAATGAAAGCGCGTCTGGTATTAATTGCCGTTGTCATTATACTTGTGCTGACAGTTGTAATCTGGGCTTCCGCAATTGACTTTGAGCCTCTCAGCCTGGATTACCTGAGGCATTTTGGCCTGCTGTTTGCCGCAACCGGCCTGGTGTTAATATTTATGCAATTTGTTTTTGTTTCCCGGATTAAAGCAATTGAAGAAGGCTTCGGTTTGGACCGGATGTTCCAGTGGCACAGGTATTTCGGACGGGCCGGCCTTGGCCTTGTTTGGATGCATGCAGCCATGATTTTGGTTTTCCGCTTAATTGAATTTGGAGAACTTTTTCTATCAACTTTTATCTGGGTTGGGGCGGCGGCCCTGCTCGGTTTTTCGGTTACAGCTGCGCTTGCTTCATTACACAAAAAAATAGGTTTAGCCTATGAAGCCTGGCGCAATATTCATCTGTTCAACTACTTGCTGTTTCCATTCGTTTTGATCCACGTCTTTCACTATTCCATCAGTGCCGCTTCACCATTTTTTTATTTCTGGCTGGTCCTGGTTGTTCTCTACGCAGCACTGATTGCCTACCGTATCATTAGGATTATAACCATTAGAAGTAATCCCTATGAAGTTGTCGAGGTTAAACAGGAAGCCGAAGATATCTGGAGTCTCTTTTTTAAAGGAAAAAAGATTGGTTTTCGGCCGGGACAATTTATGATTATACAGCTTTTGCGCAACGGCCGGCGCTCTTCCCCGCATCCTTTTACTATTTCAAACAGCCCCACCCGGGAGAATTTGTCGATAACCCCGAAAGAACTTGGCGATTTTACCTTGACCATCAAGGAAACCAGGGTTGGTGATCAGGCTGTCATCGATGCTCCGTACGGTGTTTTCAGTTTCTTAAATTATAGGCAGGATGAACTTGTTTTTATCGCCGGTGGGATAGGGATCACCCCTTTTATGAGTATGCTGCGCTATATCTACGATCAGAAGCTTGATCTCAAAGTGACCCTTTTCTGGGCAAATCGCGATGAAAGCAGTCTCTGCTTCAGGGAAGAACTTCAGGAAATGGAAAAAGAAATGGATGGTTTAAAAACAATACTGGTTATGTCCGACCAGCCTGACTGGCCTGGTGATAAGGGCTTCATCAGCGCAGAGATGATCGTTAATTACCTGGGCAACCTCAGTAATAAAGACTTTTATGTCTGTGGCCCGCCTCCGATGATCAAGGCGGTTATTGCCGATTTAAAGAACCGGCAAGTTCCTCCGTCCAGGATCCATACTGAGATTTTTGAACTCTAAGATGATCAAGTAAATATGATATGGCGCATAAGCGTCGAAAGGAGCTAAGTATTTGAATTTCATATTTCACAATGGCCGGGTTATAACCGTTGACCGTGACAATGATTCAGCAACAGCTGTGGCTGTAGAGGGAAACAAAATTTTTGCTGTTGGCAGCGATGAGGAGATCCTTGCGCTTGGAGGCGACAGGACAGAGTTAATAGACCTGGGTGGAAAGTCTTTGCTTCCAGGTTTCAATGACAGCCACCTGCATTTAGTCGGTTATGCCCTTACTGCGGGAAAAGTCGATTTGCGTCACTGCAAAAGCATAGAGCAAGTCGTCAGTGAAATTCAAAACTTTATCAGCGAACGCAAGGTTGAAAAAGGTCAATGGGTTCTTGGTTGGGGTTGGGATCACGGACTTTTTAAAGAAAAACGGATGCCGAACCGACGTGTTCTTGACCGGGCCGCCCCTGAAAATCCACTTTCGATCATGCGCACCTGCTGTCATATCTGTTCGGTTAATACAAGCGCTCTAAGAAAAGCCGGTATTTTTATAAACCCGCCAATTTTAGATGGAGGCAGTGTGGAAACTGATGGAGAGGGAGTCCCAACCGGGGTTTTAAAAGAAAAGGCGATGCAGCTGGTTATGAATTTAATCCCACCAGCGGATAGAGATATGCTCAAGGGTTTGATTAAATCGGCAGCACGGGATTTCCTGGCCGCAGGTTTAACTTCAGTGCAGACTGATGACCTGGCAGCTCTCGGCAGTGAAAAGCTGCCGGAACTTATCGAGGCTTATCAAGATCTTGAAAGTTCAGGGAATTTAGGACTGCGCATAAATCTGCAGCCGTTGTTAATGACAGTTGATGAGCTTAAGTCTTTTCTTGAGCTTGGCTACAAGACCGGCCAGGGCAGCGAGTTTTTTAAAATAGGCCCTTTAAAACTGTTAACCGACGGTTCGATTGGCGGCCGGACAGCGCTGCTCTCGGCCCCGTATAATGACAGCATCGATAATTGTGGAATAGCGGTTTTGTCCCGGCATGAACTGGAAAAACTGGTCGAACTCGCTCACAGAAACGGGATGCAGGTTGCCTCTCACGCCATTGGAGATGCGGCGATAGATATGGTGCTTGGTGTATATGAGGATGTCAATCGCCGTTATTTGCGATCTGATCCCCGTTTCAGGATTATTCATGTCTCGGTGGTCAGGCAGGACCTTCTTGAACGCTTCAGGTCACAGGGTGTAATCGCCGACATTCAACCGTCTTTCATACCCTCAGACAATGCCCTTGTTGACCTGCACCTCGGCCCGGAACGGGCTGCATGGACATACCGCTGGAAAGATTTTGTCGATTGCGGCATAATTACAGCCTGCGGCACTGATTGTCCGGTAGAAAATTACGAGCCGCTGGCTACAATTAATGCTGCGCTGACCAGGCAGGATATGAATGGCAACCCGCCCGGCGGATGGTTTCCCGATCAGAAATTAAGCCTGGCCGATACCCTGCATATGTATACTATGGGTTCAGCTTACTGCAGCTTCGAAGAAGATATTAAAGGCAGTATAACGGCCGGAAAACTGGCCGATATGGTAGTCTTATCCGGGGACATTACTGCGAACGAACCGGAGGTTATTAAAGATTTAAAGGTGGATCTGACTATGGTCGGCGGTAAGATCGCTTTCAGGCGTCAATAAGTTGATCTTGGGAGTAAAAAGATAAATGGACCGCCAGAAAGGATTGAGCAGTATCAGTAAAAAATTTACCCTGGGTATCCCTATTGACTTAAGCTATTCAACAAACCGCATTATTGTTGGTTTATCTTTAATCTCTTTTGCAGTCGTGCTGGTTTACAGGCTTATTATAGGTACTCCGTTTATTTCCGCGTCATATATTGCTGCTGCCGCAGGTTTTGCTGTTTTTTTGAATTGGGCGTCAGGCCGGGAAATAGATCCAGCCAACGATTGGTCTGCATTTGTTGCCCTGCCGGTAACTTTTCTTATCGCCCTGTTATACGGCCCCCCGGCATTTATTGCGCTTTTGTTTATCCTGCTTTTCAGCAGGATCCTTAACGGAACAACCGGAATGCAGGCGACTGCTATCGATTCTGCCATAATCCTTATCCTTGGAGGAGTGCTCCATTATGATGGTATCATAACGGCTTTGCCGATCCTCACCGTGGTTTTTATTCTCGATGCCCTGCTAAAACCGGTTAATAGAAGGCAGGTATATTTTGCCCTGGCAGCCATCTTAATGTTCGGGGCAATGCTGGTGTTTTTGCCCGGAGAACCGCCCTTGCTACAGAACTTAAGCCCCTGCGCGGTTTTTGCTTCATTTCTGCTTATAACAGCCGCAGCTGTAGTTATTTATTTGGCCAAAGACGATCGGACCTATAACTATCAGGGAGGGTTTATGCTCCAGGCCAGTCGGATTATTGTCTCGCAGGTGCTGATTGTTTTTTTTATTCTGGCAGAGTTGTTTATTAAAGGTAGTATAGCGCTTTTATTCTTTTATCCTGCCGCAGCAGCTTACTGCGGGGCAGCTCTTTATCATGTGGTCGCTTCGGTCCGGGATAAGAGGCTCAACAAGCTCTTCATTTCCCGGTAAAGTTGTCAGCTTAAATAAATTCATCTTTTAGCCGCCTCCCTGTTAGAATATAATAGGATATGTGTATCAAAGACAGGAGTTAGAATTCCGGTTCCTGGATTTTTATTATATCAGAAGCAGAGAGGGGTACCCTGGAATGACAGTGTCTCCGGATCATAAGCACCGCTTAAAAAACGATATGGTTTTTTATAACGGGGTAATTTACACTGCTGACAGCAGTGATAATATAGTTGAAGCCCTTGCAGTAAAAAATGGGAAGATAGTTTTTACCGGCAGTAATAAAGAAGTGGAAAAAATCCTTGATGGCGCTGCAGAAATAATCGACCTGGAAGGTAAAATGCTCCTGCCCGGTTTTATAGATGCTCATATCCATGCCCCGGGCAGAGCCCTGACCGACCTCTTCAACATAAGCCTTTATGAAGCGCCCGGTCAAGAGGCAATTATCGAAACTGTCGAGCGGTATGTAAAAAGAAATCCTGAACTTGAAATATATTATGGTGAAGGGTTTTCAATCGGGGCTTTTCGAGAAGATGAAGTATCCCGGGGGCCCAAAAAAGAGCATCTTGACCGGATTTGTTCAACTAAACCGATTGTACTTTATTCGTCCGATTGCCACCTGGCCTGGTTAAACAGTAAGGCTTTCGAATTTTTTGGCATAACCGGGAACAGCCCGTCACCCCGGGGTGGGGTTATTGAAAAAGATCCCCTTACAGGTGAACTGTGGGGTACACTTAAGGAAGCGGCGATGCGGCTTATTCCCGAACAGAAATATGATACCGGCCAGGTTGAAGAGGCAATGCGGTTATTTCAGCAGTCCCTGCACAGCCTGGGTTATACCGGGATATTATCAGTTTCCATGGCTTCTGCTCCTCCCCTGGAGGCTATCCGCTCATTGGAGAAAAAAGAAAATCTTAAGCTTTATGTGTCCTCAACCGTTACCATAGATCCGGAAAAAGATCTGAATAGTCAGTTTGATCAGATACAAGAACTGCGGGCCGTATTCAGTACGGACCTGCACTCTGTTAACACTGCCAAGTTTTTTGCTGACGGAGTTGTAGAGGGAGCGACCGCTTATCTTCTCGAGCCATACAGCGCCGTAGCCGGGAAAGGAAGCGATTATTGCGGTGAATTCCTGTGGGATCCGGATAAACTTAAGGAAGCATTTCTCCTGGCTAACAGTGCCGGTTTACAGGTTCATGTACATTCTATCGGTGATGCCTCGACCAGGTATGTTCTTAACGCTCTTGAACAGGTTCGAGAACGTCTTCCTGGTCGGGATTACCGCAACACTATTACCCATCTGCAGCTGGTCGAACCTTCGGATATCAGCCGATTCAGAAAAATGCAGGTTATTGCCGCCATCCAGCCTTACTGGCATTATAAGGAACCGGGCTGGTGGGAAGCGGTGGACTATCATATGCTTGGCGAGCGCGCAGAAAGAGAATACCCGCTTCAGTCGTTTTTGAGGGCCGGTGTTGTAGTCGTTTCTTCGTCTGACCATCCGGTTACTCCCGATCCTAACCCGTTAAAGGCGATCAGGGCCGGAGTTACCCGTAATCTGATTGCTGAAGAAAGTTATGGTGTTGATCCGATTGAAGATATAGACGATCCACGGGGGCTTTTAAACAAAGGGGAACGCAGTTCCCTAACTGATATGATCAGAAGTTTTACTGCCGGAAGCGCATATGCCCTGTTCAGGGATGATGTTACCGGCTCGCTCGAAGCAGGCAAAAATGCAGATTTAATCATACTCGATCAAAACCTCTTTACCACTGAGCCTCTGCTTATAGACAAGGTGCGCGTCCTTAAAACCTATTTTAAAGGGGAACTTGTTTTTAATGCGGGGGAATGAATTCTATAAGAAGCTTTATTTATCATCGATGACAAGGTTGGTGTTTGTATGAATGGAATAAAATTGTTTCTATTGATCATATTTTTTTTGTTGTTGATTCCTGTCGGCTGGGTTTTTCAGGCCGGTTTAACTGCCGAACATACTGTACTCAACAGCGATTACTATCACGATTTGCTCGAAGAAACCGATCTAACCGCTTACTTTCAAGAATTGCTGCATGATCGCCTGTTCGAGGATATTTCGGAACATATTCCGGAAAGCCTGGCGATCGTAGTGGCCGATGCATTAATGATTGTTTTTGACGAGAATTGGCTGGAGGAGCAGATCCTTCTTATAACCGATGACCTGCTGCTGTATGTAAAAGGGGACCAACCCTCGGTGCAGGCTGTTATTGATGTACGTGAAAAGAAAGAGGAGGTCAGATACAACCTTGAAACAGCTTTGACTCTATTGCCGGGTCAGCTCCTGACCATGCTCGGTTTTGACCCGCAGGATATTGGAGATTTCACAGAGATGGTAGTTGATGAGATGCCCCTGCCCGATCAGATTGCAGTAAAGGAACTTTTATCCGAAGAAGGGGAAAAGGGAGATCTGATGACTTCACTGATCAGGGTAAGGCAGTATCGTTCATTATACACCTACCTGACGTACGCCGCTCTAATCCTGCTCTTATTATTTAATTACCTGCTGGCCGGAGCGGCAAGGGCTTCAAAATGGATCGGTGCCGCTGTAATTGCGTCCGGGATAAGTTTTTTCATGATCCTGCAGATAGTTCTGATGATTTTATTAGCACCCCTCACAGCTGCTTTGGAAGCAGACGGCCTGCTTCGCCCGGAGATTGTTATCTCCGTCGTAGAATTCAGCGCAGCCCAAACGACCTTCATACCAGTGTACTTCAGTCTGGCAGGATTCGTTCTAATGCTGAGCGGGATTCTGGTCGGCAGGCTGGTTAAAAGAAATACAATTTAAGAGAATAGGTAATGAAAATAATTGATACCTTTTATTAATCTCATGATATGCTATAATATAACATAAACTGACCGACCGGTCGGCCGGCCGGTCAGTGTGACTGTTTCGGAGGCAAATATTAATGAGTCTGTCAAAAATAGCGGTTAAAAGACCTGTGGCAACCGGAACAATATTGCTATTAATTTTGTTGATCGGTTTGGTCAGCCTTTACCAGAGCCCGCTTGACCTGCTGCCCGATATCCAGCCGCCGGTGCTGGCGGTGATAACTGCTTTTCCGGGCAGTTCACCCCAGGAAACGCTTGAACTTGTTACCAGGCCGGTAGAAGAAGGGGTATCGGCTGTCAGCGGCCTGACTAATCTAAATTCATTTTCCCAGGAAAACCTCTCCCTTGTGATCATGCAATTTGATTGGGGCATGGATGTCAATAGTGTCCGTGAAGATGTTAACGTACGTATGGATTTGCTCGATTTACCCGACGGAGTCCAGCGGCCGATGATTCTCAAGTTTGATCCGACCCTGATGCCAATTATGGTTGTTTCGGCCAGTGGTACCGACAATAAGGTTCAGTTGACCGAATGGCTTGAAGATACCGCATCTCCAAGACTTGATTCGATTCCCGGTGTTGCCAGCGTACAGGTCCAGGGTGGGGCGGAACAAGACCTTTTTGTCCGCACTTCACCTGATACCATGGCCGAATATGAAGTATCATTTGAACAGATTGCCAATGTGTTGCGGGCCAGCCTGGTTGATTTGCCGGCCGGGATTATAGATCTTGAAGATCGTCAGGTGAGGATTCGCTTCCTGGGCCGCTATGCAGAGATTGAAATGCTTTCCGATCTGATTGTCGGATTCCAGGTCGACCAGGAAGCCCTTGAAGAGATGATCGGGCAGGAGGTTGATATCAACTTAAACCAGATGCTGACCGGCCAGGGTAATATTTTGTCAGGTGGCATCGGTGGGGGCCTTAGCCAGGTGCCGGTAAGGGAAATATACTGGGATGATATTTTTGATTTTAAAAAAGCTGTTGTTTCCGCCGGAAAACTTTTAATTCCGTTAAATGAAGAGTGGTTGGCCCGGCATGATCAAGAAGTTGAAAGCAGGTTACTTCTTTTCACAGTCAATCCCCATATAAGTTACGAACCGGAAAAATTGCTCATGAACCTTTCTTTGACTTCTTTGGGGCGGTCCAGTCTAAATGACAGTGCTGTCAGTCTGGAGGATATTTGGATTATAGAACAAGCTGTTTGGGACAGTGACCGGGTTATAGTCCCCATCGATCCGGTAAGCATGGACCGGCATGCTATTGATGCTGCGGACCTTACTGCCTTAGCCGAAAGCAATCCCTTGATTACACAGTCCGGCAGCAACTATCTGCTGGTTGCTTTCCATGAAAACTGGGAAAATATCCGCAGGGAACCTATAGTTTCACTGCCTGATTATGGCGCCTGGCTTTCAAACGTGCAGAGTGAGGTTGCAAAGGGGGTTAGCGATGTTACGCGCCGCCTGGAGGATAGTCTTAGCGATTTGGCCACCACCATGATTCTAAGTTCCATGAGCCCGGGCTCTTCAAATTTTGCCGGGTTTGAGCTGGATGGGGATTTTCCGATAAATCCTGTATCACTGGGTATGCTGGCAGAGATTGAACAGGATCTTTACAACCCGACAACGATAACACGCTTTAACAGGCAGCCCAGTATCAGCCTGGTTATTCAAAAAGAAGGCGATGCCAATACAGTGCTGGTTGCCCGTCAGATAAGGGAGGTTCTTGACCAGCTTTCTGAAGAAAGCACAGGGAGTTTTTCCCGGATAACCTTTAACACCGTTTTAGATCAGGCTGAAGAGATTGAGCGGGCCCTGGCCGACCTGGCCTGGGCTTTGGCGGGCGGCGCTCTTCTGGCTATTGTAGTGTTGATTCTATTCCTGCGAAACTGGCGCACAACTATGTTCATTGGTTTGAGTATCCCGGCAGCAATTATTGCTACCTTTACCCTTCTCTATTTTGCCAACCTGACTATTAACCTGATGACCCTGGGGGGTTTGGCCCTGGCAGCGGGTATGTTGGTCGACAACGCTATCGTTGTAAGTGAGAATATTTTTCGGCGTTACCAGATGGGTGAAGATCCTTCCGAAGCAGCTGTAAACGGTGCCCAGGAAGTTGCAGGAGCCATAACAGCGTCTACTCTGACTACAATCAGCGTATTTTTCCCTGTAGTATTTTTAAGCGGCCTGGCCGGCCAGATTTTCTGGGAATTTGCCTTGACTGTGGCCTGTGCAATTCTTGCTTCACTTTTAGTTGCCCTGACCGTAATTCCCCTTTTAGCTTCACGCTCACTGAGACGTCACCATGAAAGGCAGACTGAGATGTTTAGCACATCACGCCTGCCCACTTACCGCACCCTTCTTAAAATGGCTGTACGCCATCCCTGGTGGGTATTGATATTTGCCATTATTTTCGTTGCGATGGGCGCCGTCGGTTATACAACATTGGGAACTGAGCTTTTCCCGGCAACAGATGAATCGTCATTTTCGATTAATATTTCTCTTCCCCCTGGCAGCACCCTGGCAGCCAGTGATGCTTACTCAACTGAAGTGGAAGAGATCCTGGAAAGCAGGGAGGAGATTGTTTCTTACTCGACAACCGTTGGCGGATCCGGTTTCATGAGTATGTTTGTCGGGGGAGGGTCCTCGAACCAGTCCAGCTTCAGCGTGGAAATTGATTCGGATTACATTGGGAATATCGATCGGATTATCGAAGAGGTGAGGCGAGATATGGTTGCTTTGCCGGTAGAAGCAGATCTGAGTTTTTCACGGGATTCCGTACTCGATACTGCGGGACTTGAAAGCGGCCTTGACCTGGTGGTGGGTGGCCCCGATCTGGATCAGATTATTGCGATAACCGGCCAGGCGGTGCAAGTTTTATCAGAAAACCCGCAATTTACCGATGTTCAATCTTCGCTTGAAGAGAGCCGGCCCGAAATACATATCCGTCTTGATCAAAGCCAGGCTTTGCAAAAAGGTGTGACCCAGGTCCAGGTGGCCACATCAGTGCGTCAGGCGCTGGAGGGCATCCCGGTCAGCCGGATTGAGACCGAAGCAGGCATACTTAGCATAATTCTCGGATATCAAAAAAGCGAGATTAATACAATTGAAGACCTTGGCCGTATCAGTTTCTATACGCCTGCCGGTGAATTCCTGTATCTGGATGAAATTTCCACTTTGACTGAAAGTTTTGGGCCCCAAAGTATACCGCGTGAAAACCATATGGTGGTCGGCCAGATCCAACTGCAGTATGGCGATCTAGACCTCGGCACGGCTACGAACCTCGCTTTAGAAGAACTGGAAGTAATTGCTCTGCCAGATGGATATGAAATTAAACCTGCAGGCAGCTTTACCCTTATGGGAGATGTACTTTCAGAACTGGAACTGGTACTTTTTATGGCCGCTATGCTGGTCTACCTGGTCATGGCAGCCCAGTTTGAGTCACTGCTGCACCCGTTTATCATTATCTGTACTTTGCCCCTGGCCTACACCGGTTCGGTAATTGCCCTTATGATTACCGGCAATAACATCAGTATTCCTGCCATGATCGGAGTAGTAGTTCTCTCAGGTATCCTTGTCAATGACGGTATTATTATGGTCGATTTCATTAACCAGCAAAGAAGACTGCACGGCCTTGGCCTGCAGGAGGCAATCATTGAAGGGGCTGCTGCCCGTTTGAGGCCGATCCTGATGACCACTGCTACAACTGTGCTGGGACTTCTTCCGCTGGCTTTAGGCCTGGGAGAAGGAAGTCAACTGCAGGCGCCGATGGCTATAACAATCATAGGGGGCCAAATCACGGGAACTATTCTCCTGCTCCTGGCCATTCCCTCAATTTACAAAGTCCTGACCCGGGAGACGGCAGAACAAAGAGGCAAGTATGCAGAGGCAGAAGCGGCAGAATCTCTGGCGGCAGCAGGCGGCGGAGCAGGCACATCAATTCCCTCCCGTGGGCAAATAAACAACCATAACCGTCTAAAAAGTAAAAATAAACCGCTATTTATGCTTATCCTGCGTATGGTGATTGTGCTCATATTGGCGGCGGTTTTATTTATCCTGCTCGGGACATCGGGGCAGGAACTGCTGACTATAATTCAGTAATAGCTAAACAGCCGGTTCTTGTAGCATGGTATTGGAAGAAAGGAGAAAATGCTAATGGAGGTAGTAAATTATCAGAAAAGGGAGGCAGGCAAAAAGAAAGAACAGATCTTGTTGGCGGCAGTGGAGATGTTTCTGGATAAAGATTTTTACCAGGTGACCATAGTCGAGATCGCCGAGCGGGCAGGAGTCGGCAAGGGAACCGTCTATGAATACTTTCCCAGCAAGGAAGATCTTTTTAAAGAAAGTTTCTCTTATTGTGCCGAAGCATATATCCAATCATTCAGGCAGCATTTAAATGAATCGGCATCGGTTAAAAAGACCATGCACGATATAGTCAAAACCCACCTTGAGCTGATAAAAGACAATCGTAAAAGGCTGCACCTTCTTTTTAATGAGCGGCCCTTAAGTTTCCAGGAACTGCAGTCCTGGGTCCTCGATAGGCGCCAGGAACTTCTTCAGGGCATCACTTCTTTAATCGATGAAGGTATTCAGTTGAAAGAAGTCCGGCCTGATATTGATGTTGAGATGGCAGGACGCCTTTTTCTCGCCCTTAACTATGTAGTCATGGGCGGTATGGTTGTATTAGACAATGTTGAAGTAGGGGAGGAACAGATATCCACCTTGCTTGATATTTACTGGAATGGAATAGGCTTTAGCCCGGCTGCACCCGGCCTCCAAGCCCCAAAACCTTAAAACCATGATATATTTTAATAGCCAGGCATTATTATACCACTGGTTTGTTGTTTTTCGCTTTCGTACTGTGAACTTATTGTTTAAGTCAAAGCGCTGCCGATTTCTTTACCGTATTCAATGGCGGCGGTAATTTCTTCATCATCGGGGCTCCAAAGCATTTTCAGCCCATCTTTATTGATCAGCTCAAAACCGGCATCTACCAACATCTCACTGACCAGCTTAACCGATTCGCCGCTCCATCCGTAGCATCCAAAAGCCGCTCCTTTTTTCTGCTGGAAGTTTAAACCTTTAGCCATATCCATTAAAGCGGCGATAGAATGAAGTACCCCCTTGTTTATTGTCGGAGAACCGACTACGATTCCTTTGGATTTAAATATTTCTGTAATAATATCATTGGTATCCGAACGGGCGGCATTATAGAGTTTAATGTTAATTGAACCGTTGGCTTCCTTGATTCCAGCAGCGATCGCTTCAGCAGCTTTCCTGGTTCCGTTCCACATGGTGTCGTAGATCAGCGTTACCTGGTTCTCCTGGTAGCTGTCGGCCCATTCCAGGTACTTATTGACAATTTGCAGGGGATCATTCCGCCAGATAATCCCATGGCTGGGGCAGATCATATCTACGGGTAATCCTAACCCGACCACTTCCTTAATTTTAGCGGTAACCAGTTTACTGAAGGGGGTGAGGATATTGGCATAATACTTGATTGCTTCCTCAAAAAGCTCGCATTGATCCACCAGGTCATTATACATAAGTTCATTGGCGTAGTGCTGGCCGAAAGCGTCGTTGGGGAATAATATATTATCTTCGGTCAGGTAGCAGAACATACTGTCCGGCCAGTGCAGCATTTTTGCTTCGATAAAGATTAACTCTTTGCCGCCCAGATCGAGCTTGTCGCCGGTCTTTACCGGGTGGAAATTCCAACCCTGGTGGTATTGGCCGCGCAGGGAATTAACGCCGGCCCGGCTGCAGTATACCGGTGTGCCTGGTATCTCACGCAGTAGTTCAGGCAGGGAGCCGCTGTGATCAACTTCCCCATGATTGGCGACAATATAATCGATCTCTTTTAAGTCAATTTCCTTTTTCAGGCTGGCAACAAACTCTTCGGCAAAGGGACGCCAGACTGTATCGATTAAAACAGTCTTATCTCTCCCCCTGACCAGATATGAGTTATAGGAACTTCCTCTGTGGGCACTCAACTCCTCACCGTGAAATTTACGCAGTTCCCAGTCAATTTTCCCTACCCATGTTACATTATCATTAACCTTGAATGCCACCTGCGATA
>PWUG01000202.1 GCA_003562605.1 Syntrophomonadaceae bacterium
ATTTCTACCCTCTCCTTTTACCTCTTCCAATGAAGCCACAACCTACATTCTAATATAACGGGCAGGCTCTGTCAAGCTAATTGAGCTTCCTTTACCCGGTTTTTTAGCTAATTATCTATCTTGTTGTGGATAATTAACCATTTCCAAACATAACCCGTGAGCAGGGACGGTGGGACCAACTGCCGCGGGATTAAGGCCAACCAATGATGCTTCTATATCAGGCAAAGTTAAAACACCTTTCCCGGCCTGGAGTAAGGTTCCTGTTATAAGGCGAACCATGCGGTAAAGGAAACCGCTGCCTTCGAATTCAAATAACAGTAGTTCTTTTTCAGGAATATCCCTGACATCTAACCTGTATAAAGTCCGCACTGTATCCCCGGTAGAATTTCCTGCAGCCTGGAAAGCTTTAAAGTCGTGAGTCCCTGTAAATAGTTTCGATGCTTTTCGGATTGCCTCCAGGTTTAAAGGATCGGGTAAATGCAGGCTGTAAAATCTTCTAAATACCCGAGGGAAAATAGCACGATTTATTGTATAACTGTAAACTTTGCGTCGGGCATCAAAACGGGCATGGAATTCTTCCGAAACCTCCCGGGCTTCTGTAATCACTATATCGGGCGGCAATATAGCATTTAAAGCATAGGGCAGATGTTCCGCCGCAATCTGAAAGGGCGCCCTGAAATTGGCGTATTGCCCGAGGGCATGCACACCGGCATCAGTACGCCCGGCGCCGGTAATCCGTACAGGTCGCTTGTAAATCACTTCAAGCGCAAGTTCCAGTTCTCCCTGGATTGTTGGCGCATTGGCCTGAATCTGGAAGCCACTGTAGTTGGTGCCGTCATAAGTAATCCGGACCAGGGTGTTGGTCATCGCTTACTCCTTAGTCTACTAAACATATGCCCACTCATACCGGCTTCTGTGCTGCTTACAGGCCGAAAACGAAAGTAACAGTAATCAGAGCTAAAACGAAAACAAGGACAGCCCAATCGCCGGGCGCAATAGTATCCTCATACATTCGGGTTCGCCTGGCCCCTAAACGGTATCCCCGTGCTTCCATGGCCAGAGCCAGTTCATCGGCTCTTCTAAAAGCGCTGACAAAGAGGGGTACTATCAAAGGCACCAGGCTTTTTGCCCTGCGGAAAATAGATCCGGTTTCGAAGTCTGCCCCCCGGGCAATCTGGGCTCGCATCAAGCGCTGGCTTTCTTCCATCAGGGTCGGTATAAAACGCAGGGCAATAGCCATAATCATGGCTACTTCTTCTGTAGGCAGGCCGATATAACGCAACGGTTTTAAAAAAAACCCCATTCCGTATGTAAGAGAAAGCGGTGTCGTAGTCAGGGTCAGCAGCAGAGAAAAGAGCACCAGGGTAACGAGACGGGTTATGACAAAGAGCCCTTCCCTAACCCCTTCAGATTCAACTGTAATAAAACTGATTCTCAGCAAAACAACGCCGCCCCGGGTAAAGAAGAAATAAATAACCATGGCAAAAAGAGCAATGTAGAGAATCGGGCGTAAACCCCTCAGGATATAAAGGAAAGGCACTTTTGCCGTGGAAATCAGGGCAAGGACAAAGATAAGCAGGACAATTAACCCGGCATAAGTTTGCAAGCTGAATAAAAGAACCAGGATGAGGATCAGTGACAGTATTTTCAGACGGGGGTTTATACGGTGAATAAAGCTATTCCCGGGCAGGTACTGCCCTAAGGTGATGCTTCGGCTCATTTTTTGCGCCGCCCCTTCAGCTTGTTTATTTCCTTCCTCGCACCGTCAAGGGTATATATGTTTGTCCTGACCGGCAGTTCTTTTTCAGCCAAACCGTGCATAATCTCAGTAACAGCGGGTAGCGTCAAACCCAAATCACAGAGTTGGTCACGCCTGGCAAAGATTTCTTCTGCCGGTCCTACTAAAACCAGTTTGCCATCATGCAGGACCAAAACATTATCAGCCAATGCAGCAGCCTCGTCAAGGTGGTGAGTGCAGATCAACACTGTCAGTCCGGCAGTACTATTCAGTTTGTCAAGCAGGTTAAAAAGGTTACGGCGTCCGGCGGGATCCAGACCCGCTGTCGGTTCGTCAAGAATGAGCACTTCCGGCTGCAGGGAGAGGACTGCTGCCAAAGCCACGAGTCTTTTTTGCCCTGCACTCAGCTGAAAGGGATGGCGGCTCTGAATATGTTCTGCATTCAGTCCGACTTTTTCCAGGGCATCTTTAACCCCTGCCCTGACATTACTCTCATCCAAGCCCAGGTTCCGCGGAGCGAAGGCAACTTCATCATATACTGTTTCCGAAAAAAATTGTTCCTCAGGCATCTGGAAAACAAGTCCAATGCGGCGCCTTAAACGAAGGAGTTCGCCTTTATCAAAACCGATCACTTTACCCTCAAAAAAAACCCGCCCGCTGGTAGGCCTAAGCAGGCCGTTAAGATGCTGGATAAGGGTTGACTTGCCAGAGCCGGAAGGCCCTATAACCAGGGAAAATTCACCCTGGCTAATGCTAAATGATACTTCTTTCAAAGCTTCAGCGGCAAAAGGGGTGCCGGGCATATAGGTATGGGTCAGCTTTTCCGTTCCAATGAACATAGGCTGTTGACCAACTCCCGGCAGTGTAGTAGTTGCGGTGGCAGGGTAAATCCGTCTTCACGGAGCAGTGCAGCCAGTTCAATAGCTGCTGTTCCCTGCAGTCCAAGACTGTGAAGCAGTTGAAGATCGTTTAATACTTCTGCCGGAGGACCCTGCCTGACCAACCGACCTTGATCGAGGACTATAACCCGGTCAGCGTAAGCCGCCTCTTCCGGGAAATGAGTGACATGAACCACAGCAATATCCTGATTACGGTTAAGCATACGGACAGTTTCAATTACATCCTGCCGGCCTGCCGGGTCAAGCATTGCCGTCGGTTCATCCATCAGGATACAACCGGGCTGCATAGCTAAAACACCGGCGATAGCCACCCTCTGCTTTTCTCCACCTGAGAGTAAATGAGGCGGCTTTTGCAGTAAATGTTCCAACCCCAGCAGTCGGGCCACATCAGCCACCCTCTGCCGAATTTCCGCTGAAGGCAGGGCCAGATTTTCGAGGCCGAAAGCAATATCTTCCTCCACTGTTGTCGCCACAAGCTGGTTATCGGGGTTTTGAAAAATCATACCGCAAATTCGGTGAATCTGAGGTGTCTTCTCTTCGTCAACTGTAGAAATGCCCTCAACTCTCACTTCACCGTTTGAAGGAGTCAACAGGGCATTTAAAAGTTTAAGTAAAGTAGTTTTTCCGGAACCGTTCGGGCCGATCAGGGCCAGGTATTCCCCCCTGTGAACGTCCAGATTGATCCCGGAAAGGGCAGGAGAAGAGGGTTCCTCTTCACCTGAATAATCATAGGCCAGCTCTCTGGCTTCAATCATAACTTCAGATTGGCTTAATAACATCGATCAGTTATTCGGATACAAGCTCCAGGATAACCATAGGAGCTCCGTCTCCACGACGTGGCCCTTTCTGGATAATACGCGTGTAACCGCCTTCCCGACCTTCCATTTTCGGGCCGATTTTTTCGAAAAGGGCTGTAACCACATCTTCATCCAGCAAAAAGGCCAGAGCCTGGCGGCGGGCATGCAGATCCCCTCTTTTGGCCAGAGTGATCATTTTTTCGGCCTGCGGTCGCAATGCCCTGGCCCTGGCAGCAGTGGTTTCCATGCTGCCATTTTTTAGAAAAGATGTAACCAGGCCGCGCAAGAGGGCTCGCCTGGGGCCGCTTTTTCGACTCAGCTTCTGGTATGGCATGCTAAACTTCCTCCTTGAAGGCTTACTCTCCGCTCTCGTTGAAGCTAAAGCCAAGCTCTACCAGCTTGTTCTCCACTTCTTCCAGCGATTTCTTGCCCAGGTTACGTACTTTCATCATTTCTTCTTCAGTCTTTCGGACCAATTCACCGACCGTGTTGATTCCTGCCCTTTTCAGGCAGTTATATGAGCGCACTGAAAGATCAAGTTCTTCTATGGTCAACTCAAGGATACGCTCCCGGTCTTCTCCATCTTTGTCAGGAGCGATCTCAACAATATCGACCTGCTCGGTCAGATTAACAAAAAGGTCAATATGTTTACTTAATATTTTTGCTGCCAGGCTGACCGCTTCATCAGGCCTGATACTGCCATCGGTCCACAACTCTAAAGTGAGTTTATCGTAATCAGTTACCTGGCCTACCCTTGTATTTTCAACCCTGTAATTGACTCTGCGAATCGGTGAAAACATTGAGTCAACCGGGATCACACCGATCGGCTGTTGCGGTTGTTTGTTCCGCTCAGCAGGGACATAACCTCTTCCATTCAAGGCAGTCATCTCCATGTATAACCTGGCGTTTTCTTCCAAAGTACAGATGTGATGATCCTCGTTCAGGATCTCCACATCAGATGGGACATTGATATCTTTTACCCTGATCGAACCGGCCTTATCGGTATCAATTACCAGGGTTTGAGGTTCGTTGGAATGTATTTTCAACGAAACGGCCTTTAGGTTGAGAATGATTTCAATCGTATCTTCCAATACCCCGGGCAGGCTGGAAAACTCATGCAGCGCACCGTCAAATTTAACGCTTGTTATCGCTGCACCGGGCAGAGATGACAGCAGTATTCTGCGCAGAGCATTACCCAGGGTAGTTCCATATCCTCTTTCAAGGGGCTCAACCACAAAACAGCCGTAATTGCTCTGTTCATCCTTTTCCACAAATTCGATTTTCGGGTTTACAATTTCGATCATCACGATTCTACTGTACCCTCCTCGTTTGATATATTGAGGGTTAACTTAATCACTTAACGGGAATAAAGCTCAACAATAAGGTGCTCGGTTAACGGCACATCGATCTCATCACGCAGTGGCAACCTGATTACCCGTCCTTCAAGCTTCTCATGATTAACTTCCAGCCAATCTACTACTCCCTGCTGTTCTCTATCCTCAGCTATTTGTTTAAAGACCGGCTTGTTTTTTCTGTTTTCCCGAACAGCGATAATATCCCCGACCCTGGTCAAAAATGAAGCGATATCAACCTTACGTCCGTTGACCTGGAAATGACCATGATTAATGAGCTGTCTCGCTTCGGAACGGGATCTTCCCATTCCCATGCGGTAAACAACATTGTCCAGCCGGCTTTCTAATAACTGCAGTAAAATTTCACCGGTAACCCCCCTGCGGCGGTCGGCTTCTTTAAAGTAACGGCGGAACTGCCTCTCCATTACTCCATAAATTCGGCGCGCTTTCTGCTTTTCACGCAGCTGTTGGCCGAACTCTGAAAACTTTTGGCGGCCCTGGCCGTGATCTCCCGGCGGGTATGCACGTCGTACTACACCACATTTATCAGAAAAACAGCGATCGCCTTTTAAATAAAGTTTATCTTTTTCTCTGCGACATAAACGGCAAACTGCTCCAGTATGGCGTCCCATTTAGATAATGTTACACCTCCTCACATGTAGGATAACTAAACTCTCCGCCTCTTCGGTGGACGGCAACCGTTATGCGGTATAGGAGTTACATCTTTTATCGCATTAACCTCAAGGCCTGCGGCCTGTAGCGAGCGAATAGCCGCTTCACGTCCTGCTCCCGGGCCTTTTACATATACCTCAAGCTGTCTCATGCCATGCTCCATAGCTACCTTGGCTGCTGACTCGGCAGCAAGCTGGGCGGCAAAAGGAGTCGATTTTCTGGATCCTTTAAAACCAACATTTCCGGCGCTGGACCAGGAAATACTATTCCCGTCAACATCAGTAATACTGATAAAAGTATTGTTGAAGGTCGATTTGATATGAGCAACCCCGCGCTCAACATTCTTCTTTTCTCGCCGTTTAGTGCGGGTAA
>PWUG01000301.1 GCA_003562605.1 Syntrophomonadaceae bacterium
ATGGCCTGGTGCAGCTTTATCCAGACATTGCGGGTCACACAAAAATCTAACCTGCTACATAAATCAGGATTATCGACACAGTCAACAGGTACAAGAGAGCCCTCCACGCAAGAAACTATATCATATAGGGTAATATCTTCCGGAGGCCTGCTTAAAGAATAACCGCCACGGCTTCCTTTTTGTGTCTTTACATAATTATTTATCCGCAAAGGATACATTAACTGTTCCAGATACTTAATTGATATCTCCTGGTTGTTTGCAATGTCTTTTAGCTTGACCGGTTCTTCCCCAAAGTGGAGCGCCAGTTCTATCATAGCACGGGCGGAATAACGTGCTTTTGTAGACAAACGCATTTCTTGTACCTCCTATCAATCTGTCTGTTAAAAAATATACTTTTTAAAGCGGAACCTTTTTCAACCGAAGCGAATTTAATACTACGTTAAATGAACTTAGAGCCATTGCCCCGGCCCCGATAATTGGATGAAGTAACCCCAGAAAAGCTACCGGGATAGCAACTGCGTTATAAATCCAGGCCCAAAAATAGTTCTGACGAATCTTCTGAAAAGTGGCCCTCGACAACTTGATCGCTGAAACCACGGAACCTAGATCGCCGCGTACGAGAGTTATATCGGCCGCTTCGATAGCTACATCGGTACCAGTGCCAATAGCAATTCCGACATTAGCCTGTTTTAGTGCCGGTGCGTCATTAATTCCATCGCCTACCATAGCCACCATCCCAAACTCATCCTGCAGCCTTCTGACTTCATTGACTTTTCCTTCGGGAAGTACTTCAGCAAGGACCTTACTGATCCCGATCTGTCGGGCTATAGCCGAAGCCGTGGTCCAGTTATCGCCTGTAATCATAACCGTTTTAAGCCCCATTTTTTCCAGCTCAGCCACAGCATTAACAGCTTCGTCCTTGATTATATCGGCAACAGCAATAACACCAGCCAGTTCGCCTCCGACAGCAGCAAGTATGGCCGTTTTACCCTCGCTCTCCATTTTCTCCATCAATCCGGCGGCATCCTTAATCTCCACTTTATTTGCTTCCATCAAACGTCTGCTGCCAACAAGAACGGCCTTACCCTTGATCTTTCCTTCCACGCCCCGTCCTGTTAGAGAATTAAAACCAGACACTTCTTCCAGGGCAATGCCTTCATTTTTAGCCTTTTCCACCAGCGCCGCTCCGAGCGGATGCTCCGAAACCGCTTCAATCGCTGCTGTGTAGGATAAAAGTTCACGTTCTGTAAATCCGTTGAAGGAGGTGATATCGGTAACCCGGGGCTCTCCCCTGGTCAGGGTTCCGGTCTTATCAAATGCGATTAGTCTGACATCTTTCATCGTCTGGATCGCCTCGCCGCTCCGGATCAAAATTCCTCTTTCAGCACCCAGCCCGCTTCCGACCATTAAAGCAGTAGGTGTTGCCAAACCGAGAGCACAGGGGCAGGAAATAACCAGCACTGCCGTCGCCGCCATAAAGGCCAGGGTCAATCCGGGCACGCCAAGGTTAGCCCACGGCGGATTGACAAACCCCACTATAGAGCGGTGAAATTCGGGAAAAATAAGCCAGGAGGAAAATGAAGCAAGCGCTATAAGCAAAACCGCAGGAACAAAATAGCCGGTAACCCTGTCTGCAAATTCCTGGATCGGCACCTTGGAACCCTGGGCCTCTTCAACCAGCTTGATAACCTGGGCCAGGAAAGTATCCTTGCCAACCTTGCCCGCTTTAACCCGCAGCATACCCTGGCGGTTGATTGTTGATCCGATGACTTCGTCACCTGCTTGTTTTTCAACAGGCATAGACTCACCCGTAGCCATTGACTCATCAATGCTGCTCTGTCCGCTGACAACTATTCCGTCGGTCGGGATTTTCTCTCCGGGCCGAACAAGCATTATTTGCCCCGGCAGGAGCTCTTCGACAGGTATTTCCCTTTCATCGCCGTTCTCAAGTATACGGGCTGTTTTAGCTTCCATGGCGAGCAGTTTCTTTATCGCCTGCGAAGCCCGCCCCTTTGCTTTTGTTTCAAGGAAACGTCCGACGAGATGCAGGGCCATGATGCTGGCAGCCATTTCAATAAAAGTTGTCAGGGGAAACCAGAATTTTAGAAAACTAAGCAGGTAAGGCAGGGCAGACCCCAGTGTTACAAGGGTATCCATATTGGCACCACCCCGCCTCAGGGCGCGCAACGTGCCCATATGCGTATCCCAACCGGCGATAAAAATTGCCGGGAAAGCTAAAATAACACTGATCACAAAATAGCCGGGGATGTTCACGACAAACATGTTGATCATCATTAAAACCATGATGATACCGGCAAAAGCAGCCGCAAGCCACATTTTACGCGCCGCCCGGTTGATAACCGTCTCATCACGATCCGGAGCTGCATCCTCTGTTCCTTCAATTGCCTTATCACCGGCCTCCGGTAATACCTTATAACCGGCCTTTTCCACCGCCTTGCCCAATTCCGAGCGGTTAATTTCCATCTTATTATATTTAACAATGGCCTTTTCAGCAGGGAAATTCACTGCTGCCTCTATTACACCGGGAGAATTCTGCAGCTCTTTTTCCAGTCTGCGGGCACAGGACACACAACTCATACCTTCAATTTTCATGACAGTATCAACTATATCGTCTTTATCCTTTTTAATTGTTCCCTTAAAGCCGGCTTCCTTGACTTTTTGGATCAAGTCTTCTTCTGAGAGAACTTCCGGGTTATATTGCAGGTAGGCTTTTCCTGCCGCAAAATTTACCGAGGCACTATCGACTCCCCCGGTTTCCTTTAGAGCCTTTTCCAGGCCAATGGCACAGGAAGCACAGCTCATATCTTCAATCTGCAGGGTGATCTTTATCATCTGCAACCGACCTCACTTTCAATCCTTGAACCTTTATAATCAACCAAATATTTTTTAATAACCTTAATACAGCTTCGAGGCAAAACACTGTTTCCCTACTATTTTGATAGACAATATGTTATTATCAGTTTAAACAATACTGCCCTTGCTGTCAAGATCAATTCCCAGCAGTTATCTTTTGGTTTGTGAAAAGCAAGAATATTTGAGGAGATTTTTCAACAGGCCACGGTCGTCTGGATTATAGCCTCTTTTTCAGTTCGCAGATATTTTCAACCCCTACCCGGCGCTTCCCCTGCTCAATTTCATGCACCATAGCCACGAGTGCCCGGTTCGTGGGAGTCGGTATGCCAAGCTCTTTACCCCGATTGGCTATATAACCATTAATATATTCCGTCTCGAGTGGTTTTCCCTGTATTAAATCCTGGTAAGCGGTGGGCATTATATCCCCGTGAGAATTTTTTAAAATATTAAGCAGGGTGCCGGCAATAAGATCTGCCTGGTTTCGGTATTGTTCAGGTTCAAACTTTAAGTTGACCGTCTCAAGAACTATATTCATCTTCCCGGCCACCGCCAGAACTTCACCAACAACAGCGGTTACCACTTCACGCGCTTCAGGCAGGTCAACCATTTCGGCCACGATTTTACCCTGCAGAGCGCCAACCGAGATAGCACAGTTCGCCAGCAATTTTGCCCAGAGGAATCCATATATATTACCAGTTACAATGCAATCAGCAACTTCAATTAAAAGTTCGCGCACCATTTCCAATCGCCTATCGCTAAACCCGGTTAGTTTTCCAACGACAAACTCGCCGGGTGATACCTGGATCAATAGCCCGGGACCGGCCGTAATCGCCCCCCAGCCGACCACACAGCCAACCGTACGTTCCACTCCGATAATCCCGGCAATAAGGTCTTCGTTAATGCTGTTCTGCAGCGAAACAATCGTTGAGTTGACCTGGAGGAGGGGTAAAAGCTGTCGCAGCACCGGTTCGGTGTGCATTGATTTTACGGCCAGCAACACAAGATCTAAAGGCCCGGTAAGTTCCTCCGGAGTTATGGCCTTTATAGGCGCAATAAAAGAACCCCGGCATCCTTCTACTTTCAAACCCCCGCGCATAGCCTGTACATGCTCCTGCCAGGGATCAACAACCAGGACATCAAGCCCTCGCCGGGCCAGGTACGCTGCAGTTATGCCGCCAATCGCACCTCCCCCAACAACGGTAACAGCCGTTTCAGCCATTTTCAGTCCTCCTGGTCACTGTTCAAGATTAAACCCGAAGTTTCCGGCAATACTTCTTGCGTTTTATCCGTTCCTTGCCAGACCACCCTTTGCGGGAACGGTATCTCGATCCCGGCCGCCTCGATAGCCTTTTTAATCTTCCAGAGCATTTCCATTTTAACTCCGAACCACTCCGTTGAAGGAGACCAGATCCGGACAATAATATCGACACTGCTGTCGCCAAGGCTCTCAACATAAACCTGCGGCGCCGGGTTAACCAGGACCAGTGGATGTTCTTTAATCAAATCTTTGATTACCTGCATGGCCTTATCGGCATCATCGGCGTAACTGATGCCTACCGTGTATTCGAAACGGCGAACCGGGTTGCTCGTGTAATTTGTAATGTTGGAGGTAAAAACAGTTTCGTTGGGGATCCGCACAAAATTCCCTTCGAGCGTACGGATCGAAGTTGAAATGATCTGGATTTCCTCAACAAAACCCAGGGTGTCGGATATCTCGATCAGGTCGCCCAGCTTGACAGGACGCTCACCCATCAGAAAAATACCGCTTATAAGGTTACTGATAATACTCTGGCTGGCAAAACCGACCGCCAGGCCAACTATCCCACCGGCTACCAACAGGCCTGAAGGTTCTATCCCTATGTTAGGCATGATCCAGATAATTGCAATCACCATAACCCCATAAAAAATAACCTTGCTCATCGTCTCAAGGTTTTCCTTGTCCATTCTGTCCATCAAGGTCTTGCGAAGCTGCATCGTAAGCACTTTCGACACAACCAGGGCGGCAAAGAAAACTAACAAAGCAGTAATTAACCTGAACCAGGTAACCTCTCCGTAAATCGTATAATTAAGCCAATCAAGCATCTAATAACCCTCCTCCATCACTGTCTTTCCAGGCAAACTCAGTAATCTCGTGCTGAACAGTTCAAGAGCCTTATTCATTCCCGCCTGCAGAGGTTCATCGACAAAGTTCGTTTCTGCAGTGCTATCACTGCTTATTTTCATAGTTGCTTTCAAGGACACCAGGCTTTGATTGAAATATATTTTCATACCATGGGCACTGAATACCGCTTTTTGTGCCTCTACCCACCGGGCGCTTGTGTTTTGGATAGCTAATTTCATGACACCATATTCCAGCGGGTTCACTGAAGGGATCGTATTGTGAACTTCACTCTGCCAGTATTTACAAACCAAACCGTCTCTAATGCTGCCGTAAAGAGTGAACTTTGGCCGACATAGCGTAAAGGTATCCAGTATACGTTTACCAACCCTCCGCCGGTCAATGGCGCTGATCAGTTCCAATGGAAAGGTAACCAGCACATTTTTGGTTGTCCTGGGCTCGATCGTCACCGGCTGTTCGAATGCAATCAGCAAGTGGTTGCTAATACCGACAGGCAAATAAAAAGGCTCTACCGGGCTGAGCAGCAAGCTGCCCTTATCGGCCAAAACTACTTTTTTTATGCTTTCGCCCCGGCTTTCCCGCCTGTACATAAAACCACCCTCGTGCTTTTCGACCACCAGGTTAACCCCTTCAAAGTTCATTTCAAGGGGCAGTTTATGCGGGCCCCATGGAAAACCCTCATTAACCTGACCGGGCTGATATTTCCAATAGATAGGTTTAGCTTCTTCCGCCGCAGCGCTATTTTTTTTAGCCATTACCAACACCCCTTACAATCTAACAGTAA
>PWUG01000379.1 GCA_003562605.1 Syntrophomonadaceae bacterium
AACTTACGCTTAACCCTAAACTCCAAAATTTACACTGATCGCAAAGCCTCTTTTTCGCCGAAAAAAAATCTCCCGACAGAGACCTCTCCTTACCCTATTCAGTTTTCAAGGAACGAAATTGTCATTTTTATTTTTTTGTGCAAGAATTATATTAGCACAGGGGCTCTCCACTGTCAAGGTAAAAACAGCTGATTTTCCGCTAAAAATTAACTAAAGTTGAATATATATTATTTCCTCAACAGTCAAGTCAAAGAGAATATAAATTAAGTTATTATTGCAAGGGAATAAGAAATATTAAAGGGATTTAAACCAGTAATGCGAAAATATATACTGGAGGCAATTTAAATGCATAAATCAAGCGGAAACAAAGAAAACGGTTTTCAAAAACCACCCTTTGATAGCATAAACTCATTATTGTCCACTACCCTTGGCCGCCTTCATGTCAGGGGACCGATCGAACCTGATCAACTTGATAATTACCGTCTATCTGAAGGGCTGAATTGTTTCAGGCCTTCCTCCCGCCAACACAAAGCCCTGGTTGACCTTTCCCGCCAGGATGACGGGCTGATCTTTACGGCATCCCTCGCTAATATTGTAATATCGTACGTTTCATTTCAAAAACCGGATTACCCATGGTGGCAGGAACGCTGTTTTCCTCAACTGCTTGAACTTGGCGGGATAGAAACAGATCCATCATGGCGCAAAATGGGCCTGAGCAGGACAATCCTCACTGAAATATTTAAAAACCCCGACTTTACCTTTTTTGAAGATTACATAGTAATTGCCGTCCAGTTTATTCAAAGCTGGGATCTTAAAAATACCGGTATGTCGCCCTGGGCATATCGCGAATTTATGCTCGATTTATTCCAATCATATGGCTTTGTAACCTGGGAAACTATCGATCCGGAAGTCAGGGAACATCCCTGCAATATTCTTTTAGCCCGGCCCGGTAATAATACCGGCAAGAATAACATTAAACATTTTACCAGCTGCTGCCTGGGAACCAATTAAACAATCACATACACAGTTTCGATTTTATTACTTGTATTTAAAAGGAATTGCATTCCTTTACAGCGAATATTAATTTAATTTTCTATTAATAAAGGAGGTTATGTCTTATGACTGATACAGAACACGGAGATATATTCAGTGAAGACCACCTGAAGCCATTTAAAGCTCCCGGCAGTTTTAAAAAGAAAGCCCTGGTAAAGGATGATACACTTTACCTGGAAGCCGCAGACGACAAGCTTAACTTCTGGGCTAAAATGGCTGGTAACCTGATCTGGGAGAAGAAATGGGAACAGGTTCTTGACGACAGCAATCCCCCTTATTATAAATGGTTTGTTGGCGGCAAACTGAATGTTTCAGCTAACTGCCTCGACCGGCAAATTGAAGATGGTCTTGGGGACAAGAAAGCTATTGTTTTTGAAGGTGAAGAAGGAGATTCGGTCAGCCTTACATACACCGAATTGCTGAGCGAGGTAAATAAATTCAGCAACGTTCTAACTGAGCTTGGGATTCAAAAAGGTGACACAGTAACGATATGGATGCCGATGATTCCGGAAGCTGTTGTCGCCATGCTGGCATGCACCCGTGTCGGCGCTATTCACAGTGTGGTCTTCGGCGGTTTTAGCCCTGAAGCACTGAAAGATCGTATTCTTGATTCGAAATCAAAATTACTGATAACCGCCGACGGCGCTTATCGCCGGGGCAAAGTAATCCCGATGAAAGGTGCTGCTGAAGAAGAACTAAAAGACTGTCCCACGATAGAAAAGGTTATTCTCGTCGAGCGCACCGGTACAGAACATAGTTCGCAGGAAAACAGGGACCTGCTCTGGAGCGATCTGATGGCCAAAGCAAATGAAACTTTTAGCCCGATAGAAATGGATGCTGAAGATCCGCTTTTTATCCTTTATAGTAGTGGAACAACCGGCAAACCGAAAGGTATACTCCATACAACCGGCGGCTACCTCGTCGGGGTCAATGCAACTTTCCGTTACGTTTTCGATCATCACGATGAAGATATCTATTGGTGTACAGCTGATATAGGCTGGATCACGGGGCACAGCTATATAGTGTATGGCCCGCTGTCCAGTGGGTCAACTGTTTTCATGTACGAGGGGACTCCCGATTACCCGAAAAGGGACCGTTTCTGGGAACTAATTGAAAAATACAAAATTACCATATTCTACACAGCGCCAACTGCAGTCCGCTCATTTATGCGCTGGGGAAATCAGTTTCCTGAAAAACACGATCTTTCCAGCCTGCGCCTGCTCGGATCGGTCGGTGAACCGATCAACCCCGAAGCATGGCTCTGGTATCACGAGCATATCGGAAAAGGGAAATGCCCGATCGTCGATACCTGGTGGCAAACTGAAACAGGTATGATTATGATCACCCCGCTGCCGGGTGTAACTGATTTAAAACCCGGCTCGGCAACCAAACCTTTCCCAGGAATTGATGCGGATGTAGTTGATGACCAGGGTAAGCCTACCGGCCCGGGACAGAGAGGTTTCCTGGTAATCAGGTCACCCTGGCCGGCAATGCTGCGCACTCTCTACGAGGATCCTGAGCGTTATGAGCAAACGTACTGGAAGCAATATCCGGGAATCTACTTCACAGGTGATGGCGCCTGGAAAGATGCTGATGGTTACTTTTGGATTATGGGCAGAGTTGACGATGTCCTTAATGTTTCGGGACACAGGATCGGGACAATGGAAGTGGAAAGCGCTCTTGTCGATCACAAATCTGTCGCAGAAGCAGCCGTTATCGGTAAGGTTCATGAGATAAAGGGACACGCTATTACTGCTTTTGTTACACTTAAAGAAGGCGTTGAAGGAAACGACGAACTTGTACAGGAGTTAAAAAAACATGTCGGAAAAAGAATTGGGGCCATTGCACGTCCCGAGGAGATATTTTTCACTTACGAGCTTCCGAAAACCCGTAGCGGTAAAATTATGCGCCGCCTGCTTCGTGATATAGCTGAAAATAGAGACCTTGGTGATGTAACCACCCTCATGGATCCACAGGTTGTTGCAGCGATCAAGGGTGAATACAGCGAAAAATAGGAATAAGGCAGCTCCTATGATTATTCCTTTATTAAATATTTCAAGTGATGCTTATGCGGGCAAATTTCCGTTTGCCAACCTTTAAGACCTGTTCCTTCTTTTCGGTCAACTCGAGATCGATCGATCCAACTGTTTCACCATCAATCTTGACCCCATTCTGCTGAATAAGACGGCGGGCTTCGCTTTTACTCGAGGCCAGTCCGGAATCAACCATCACAGCAACAATATTGACGGGAGCAGTAAATTCATAGGATGACATTTCACTGGGCATACCTCTTTTTTGAAAAACCTGCCTAAACTGCTCCTCGGCATCCTTTGCGGCCCGGCTGTCGTGATATAGAGACACAATTTCGCGGGCTAACCGCATTTTTACATCACGCGGATGTATTTTCCCGTTTTCTAAATCATTTAGGATCGAGTTAACCTCTGCTGAAGGCAGAGTGGTAGCCAGTCGAAAATACTCAGGCATAGCATCATCGGAAATCGACATTGCCTTCCCGTAAATTTGGTCAGGCGATTCATTGATACCGATATAATTACCGAGGCTCTTACTCATTTTCTGGACACCGTCAGTTCCAACCAGTATGGGCATAGTAAAAGCAACCTGTGGTTCATGTCCGTACTCACGCTGCAGGTGGCGTCCCATTAGCAGGTTGAATTTCTGCTCCGTTGCTCCAAATTCTATGTCGGCCCGGATGGCGATGGAATCATATCCCTGCATCAACGGGTAGAAAAATTCATGAATACTGATTGCTATATTTTCCTGGTAACGCTTTGCAAAGTCTTCTCTTTCCATCATCCGGGCTACGGTTAAGGTCGAGGCTAGTTGGATCACATCGGCAAAATTAAGCTTGGCCAGCCATTCACTGTTATAAACCATCTCTGTACGATCGGGATCAAGTATAAGAAATATCTGTTCCCGGTAAGTTCGTGCATTGGCCATTACTTCTTCCTCAGTTAACTGTTTGCGCATTTCCGATCGCCCGGTTGGATCGCCTACCCGGCCTGTAAAGTCCCCCAAAATAATAATAATATGGTGTCCAAGGTCTTGAAACTGGCGCAGTTTATGCAGAACGACTGCGTGTCCAAGATGTAAATCAGGCGCTGATGGATCGATACCCAGCTTACAACGGAGCGGTTTATTTTCAGCGACGCTTTTTTCCAGCTTTTTCTTAAATTCTTCATCTACAATTATTTCGGCGGTGTTTTCAGCGAGAATTTTGTACTGTTCCGCTGCGCTCATAAACTCCATTCCTATATACCTCCATCAATCTTAATAGATAGTTTTTTGATCCCTGTTATTCTATCACAACTTGATAACCCGGGGATCATAGATCTTTAAATCAACGATATATTTTAATTCAGAAAATGATGAGAACTTTCCTGCTCAAGTACTTCTGTGCTAAAATATTAGAAACTGTGGGGGAGCCAACAATACACTTATAATGCTTAAAAAAACCGATTATGGCAAAGTTATCGAATTTAAGGCAGCAAGAACAATCTTGGGTAGGCCGCTCTATGTCACTCATTTTTTCTATATTGACGGCATTTTGATCGATACCGGCCCACCTCATGTTTCCTCCGAAGTTCTTAACGCTTTAAAAGATCTTCCCGTAAAAAAAGTCTTAATTACCCACCAGCACGAAGATCACACCGGCAACTGCGGCATGCTTAAAAAAGAGCTCGGTGTTCCCTTATACGCCCATCCGGAAGCCATACGCGTTTTGGCTAACCCTCCGGAAATCGAAATCTATCGCAAAATCATGTGGGGTGAATTGCCCCGAGCGGAAGCTATGCCTCTTGATAACATTATCAATTCGGATTGCTATCAGTTGCATGCAATTCACACCGGCGGACACTCAATAGATCATGTCTGCTTTTTTGAACCGAGTAACAGGTGGCTTTTTTCCGGGGATCTATACCTGGGAGAAAACCTGACCGGTTTTATGGTCGGAGAAAATATTGTCGAACATTTGACAAGCCTGAAAAAACTTGTAGCACTAAAACCAAGTGTTCTCTTCTGCGGCTTAAAAGGGCGCCTGGATAATGCCACTGAACGACTGGCCAGTAAATATGACAGTTGGTGGAACCTCTGCTGCAGGGTTAAAAAACTATATGAAGAAAAAGCAACCCGGCAGCAGATTCTTTCGGAAGTATTCGGCGGTGAAATATTTTTCTACTACTTTTCGCAATCTAACTGGGGCCGCCGCTACATGCTGGATACAATAATTGACAACATCGATTTTTTTGGAAATGACCAAAAAAAGAATCCCTTGCGGGACCAAATTAATATATAAGGAACCGAGCAAACTAATAAGCCGAGTTCTGTTCTTAAAGAACTTACTGCGTAAGTTCCGTAAGCAGCAGCCATCTATCTTGGGCACCAGTTACCTGGCACCTCCAGCGACCTAACCCGAGGAGTCGGCGGGCAACCTCATCCCCCTCCTATTTGGTCTTGCTCCGGGTGGGGTTTACCTAGCAAACCGGTCTCCCGGTCCCTGGTGCGCTCTTACCGCACCGTTGCACCCTTACCCGGCACCTGAGTGCCGGGCGGTTTTTTTCTGTGGCACTGGCCTTAAGGTCACCCTCACTGGGCGTTACCCAGCACCCTGCCCTGCGGAGCTCGGACTTTCCTCGAGAAGCACCTTGCGGTCTTCTTCCC
>PWUG01000255.1 GCA_003562605.1 Syntrophomonadaceae bacterium
TGGACAAACTGGCGGGCAATGCCATGAATGATATTACGGTCGGCAACAACCCGCGCGTACCCACCCTGCAAAACATGAAAGATCTTTACCTCGCTGCGTATTATGGAAAGGAAGTTTCATAGGAGGTTTAACATGAGCAAAATCATCAGAGTGAATATGACGGATTTACAAGTGACCGAAGAGAAATTACCTGATAAGTATCTTTATGACGCAGGCCGAGCCTTGACATCCAAGCTTGTCTGTGACGAAGTATCCCCTACTTGTCACCCCCTAGGTCCCAACAATAAGCTGGTTTTCTCTCCTGGTATGGTAACTGGAACCGCAGCGCCATGTTCGGGACGAATCTCTGTTGGAGCCAAATCACCTTTGACAGGCGGTATCAAAGAATCCAATGCAGGGACCCCGGTGAGTCAAAAAATAGCCCGCATGGGCATTCGGGCAATAATTGTGGAAGGATTGCCTAAGGAAAAAAACAAGTTCTGGATGTTGGAGGTAGATAAAAACGGAGCCAAACTGATTCCGGCTGGTGACCTGACAGGCAAGCGCTTAGAAGAGACAAACAAAGAACTTCTAACTCGCTACGGTGACAAAATTGGCATGATCAATATTGGCCCGGCCGGAGAAATGCGCCTGAGCGGAGCCGGGGTTTGCTTCAACGACCCCGAGTTCAGACCCAGCCGGTATGCTGGACGCGGGGGCCTCGGTGCAGTAATGGGAAGTAAGGGGTTAAAGGCGATTATTGTCAATGATACGGATGGGCCTGGGGTTGAACTGAAAGACAAGGATCTCTTCAAACAGGGACAGAAGAAACTAGTGGATGCACTTAGAACTCATGACCTGACTAAACCAGGGGGTGTTCTCAATGCTTACGGAACATCAGCCGTGATCAATGTCATGAGTGAAGTAGGGGCTTTACCTGTACGCAATTTCGCAGAGGGTCGTTTTAAAGGTGCAGCGAAGACAAGTGGTGAAGCTATTGCCGAGGCCATTAAGGAAAGAGGCGGCGGCATGACAGGCCATGGGTGCCATCCTGGCTGCATTATCCGCTGTTCTAATGTATATCCAAGACCTGATGGATCAGAACATGTTTCCTGTATTGAGTATGAATCAAACTGGGCTTTTGGAGCCAACTGCGAAGTCGATAATCTAGACCAAATCGCAGAATTAATACGCTTATGCAACGATATCGGCCTGGATACCATCGAAACGGGCGCAACGGTAGGCGTAGCTATGGAAGCAGGTGTCATACCTTTCGGTGATGGAGAGGCAGCCATAAAATTGGTGGATGAAATTGGTCAGGGAACCCCATTGGGTCGGGTTATCGGATGTGGAGCTGCTGTCACGGGACAGGTTTTTGGTCAGTACAAGATTCCCATAGTCAAAAGACAAGCAATGCCCGCCTATGACCCTCGTGGGGTGAAAGGTATCGGGGTGACTTACGCTACCAGCACTATGGGTGCAGATCATACCGCTGGTTATGCCATTGCCTCTGAGGTTTTTGGCGTAGCGGGTAAACTGGATCCGCTGACCACCGAAGGAAAGGTTGACCTCTCTCGCAACTTGCAAGTGGCCACGGCTTTTATTGATAGCAGCGGTTACTGTCTATTCATTGCATTTGCGATTATGGATATACCAACTGGTTTTGAAGGGATGATTGAAACCGTCAACGGCGTTCTGGGGACCCAGTACACTGCTGATGATGTTGGGCGGATCGGCATGGAGGTTATGCAGTTGGAACGGGATTTCAATAAGCTGGCGGGGCTTAATGAGGCAAGCGATCGATTGCCTGAGTTCATGAAATTTGAAATCCTGCCTCCCCACAATCAGGTCTTTGATATTAGTGACGAAGAGTTAGACAAGGTTTGGGGTTAGTAACAAAAAGAATAGGGAATTAGAATTAATGTTCAATCGCAGCTCAAGAATTGGGTCGATTATCATAATCGGCCCAATTCTTGAGAATAAAGCACTCTTAACAAGGCATAATTTATATTCTTGAGATACATGCAATCGAAAGGATGGTCTGTTATATGTATGTTGAAGTTAGAACTTATGCAACCTTGTGTAAATATACAAAGCAAAAGACGGGCATTCCTTTTACCATAGAGCTGGAAGAAAACACTCAAGTCAATAGGCTTGTTGATATACTTGGAATTCCTGCAGATGAAGTGAAACTATATATTGTGAATGGCAGATCCGTTGAAAAAGACTATGTTCTAAAAAAGGGCGATCGAGTATCTCTTTTTCCACCTCTTGCTGGCGGATAAGAATTTTGTAATTAAGCATTATCGAAATAAAATGTTATAGTAGGGTGGTCATAGAATGATTGAAGTTCAGCTTTACGGCAAATTACGACGATTCGCAGAACAAAAAAAACCAACAGAAGAGTCGGTCGTATATGTTCCATATACAGAAAACCTTACCATTGAGAAGATTCTAGAAATAATAGGCATCCCTCATGAAGAGGTAGGAAAAAATATTTTCTTAGATGGAGAATACTCTGAGTTAACACGAGAAGTGCAGAGCGGCCAGCGGTTGGGTATTTTCCCTGATGATATGCAGTTACTTTATAAGTGGTATTTTGTAAAAAAAGATTGAAGATGTTATTGTTTATTAAAAAGAATGATAAAATGCAACCTTTTCAGGTATTTGTCGATGAAGAAAAACTGATAAACACTTGAGGAATATAAATCTTTAGCCAGGGAAGAAGGGGCTGTTTTCTGTGAGATAATAAAATATGACATGTTTATTATTGATCCCCGTGTTCAATTTAAATGTTCACGACCAAAATGCCCACTTTTGGCACTAATAAAAGCTGTCCACCACATTCTCCTTCATATAAAGAAACCGAAGTATTAATTGAACATCAATACCGCTTTGGTCTTATACTGAAATACCATATTCAACACGATCAATGTAAGCCTTGTCCTTCTGATTTCGCCCTTAAGATGCTTGAACAATTGGCCAAAATTGAGAGTCAAGCTTTCGTAGACCGATATTACTTTGCTGTAGCATTCAGTGCTGGATCCTGCAATAATCTTTATTTACTTAGGGTTTGTTCGGCTAACCCTAATTGAAATGTATATCCTCTTAGGTCATTGCAAAACCTTCAATATTTTGCAACAATAGCCCCATGAACACAAAATACCTATCCATCCTGCTCCCCGGAATTGCTCTATTCAACATCGCGGACTATTATTTCACATCATTGCTCTTTCCCTGGGAGCAACGGAAGCTAATCCGGTCATGGATGCCATCGTTCATACGCCGCTTTTCCCTGTGGTGAAGCTCATCCTTATTCCAGCGCTTCTTGCATTCTTCTGGACCATGCGGCACAAAATGAAGACAAGGAAGAATATTATTATGTTGCTGACTTGGGGAGTTTTTATCAGCTATTTTGTTGTGACGGTTTATCATCTCTACTTTCAACTTCAAATATGATGACAATAATATTCAAGGAATTCACCTGCAAGCCTGGCGCAGGTGTTTTATTTGTACACAAAATTATCTGCATCCAGATGAATGAGTTTGATGCGGGGCTAAAGGTTGCCACAATAGATGCGGCAACGGTTCATTCCGAACATGAGATAACCTTAAACTTTAAAGACGGTTTAGAATGGGATTGGAAGATATAAGAATACTAAGATACCCGCAGGGCTGGTTTGATGCTGGCAATAATCGTTCCGGTAGCTAAAGGAAATGGGAGTGTAGTAACGAAAGATGTAAATTGGGTTAGAATAAAATTTTTAACCGTATCTTTGGGGGATGATTTATAAGAAGATGGTACAGCGGTATATTGATATTATAACACTGTTTTATAATGGTCTTATTTGTCTGGGAGCCCTGGAGCTATGATAACGCTGTGCTTTTAGAGTTGCTGGCTCTAACGATAACCAGTGCGTTTCTGTGAGCGGAGGCGTTTTCCGGTTTTGGTTATGCACCTGTGGGAAGATATGGAAGTTATCACTTTAGGATATATTTATCGGTCAACTTAAGTGGATCGGGAGTGTTGAAAGAATTAAGTTAAACAAAGTATATGGGGTGATAAAATGATACTAGTAGGTAAGGACAGGAGCAAAAAGGCTGGGATGCCACCTGGAACCCTTATCCACGTGGGGAAGCAAAAGGCAGATAAGGTTCATATAAATCTGATGCACTACAAGAAAAGCCTGCTGGAAGAAAAAGAATTCGAAAAAATAGAATCCTGCTTTCCTTATCTAAACTTGGATGGAGTTGTTTGGATTAGCATTCGCGGTCTTCATCAGGTAGCAGTTATCCGGGAACTGGGAAGTTATTTGGGACTACATCCCTTGCTACAAGAGGATTTGCTGAATACTGCCCAGCGGCCTAAAGCGGAGACGCGCGAAGATTGTGTGTTTATTATCATGAAATCCCTTTCCTTAAACCAGGGTGATGGTGAATTACAAGAAGAGCAAGTAAGTATTATCCTCGGAAAAAATTTTGTTATTTCCCTGGAGGAAGAACCGGAAGATCTCTTTGAGCCTATTCGTGAGCGTATCCGCAGCAGTACGGGAAAAATTCGAAAGTCCGGAGCTGATTACCTGGCCTATTCTCTTTTAGATATCCTGGTTGACCAGTATTTCGTTGTTCTCGAAGCATTGGGGGAACAGCTCCAGGATATGGATGATGAACTGGTTTTTACTCAGGACAAGAAAGCCATACAGGATATTCATCGCAAGAAAAAGCAAATGCTCCTTTTGCGCCGCTCTACCTGGCCTCTTAGAGAAATCATTAGCTACCTGGAAAAAGAGGAGACCGGTTTGGTCAGGCCGGAGACGGTTATTTACTTGCGGGATGTATATGAGCATACCGTAGAAGTCGTGGAGTCTATCGAGATTTACCGTGAAACTCTCACCGGGATGCTGGACATTTACCTTACCAGTGTCAATAACAGAATGAATGAAGTGATGAAGGTATTAACGATTATCGCTACAATCTTTATCCCACTTACGTTTATCGCAGGTGTATACGGCATGAATTTCCGATACATGCCTGAATTGGATTGGCGCTGGGGTTATCCCCTGGTTCTGACAACCATGGCAATCGTAAGCGCAGGTATGCTCTTCTATTTTCGCAAAAAAAAATGGCTTTAAGTGCTGAAACGATGAACAAGGAGAAGTGAAGCAATGGTCTGGTTGCAGTTTACGGTGGCGGCACTGCTGATTATTATTGCAGGAACAAAACTGACCAGAAGCGCCGATGTTATAGGGGGAGCCTTAGGGCTGGGCGCAGGTTGGGCAGGAGTTCTACTGCTTCCACTGGCAACATCACTTCCCGAGCTGGTGACCAGTTTGCGAGCTGTAATGATTCATGCTCCGGATCTGGCGGCAGGAAACCTTTTCGGCAGCAACCTTTTTAATATTACCATTATTGCGGTGGTTGATCTCATCCAGGGCAGAGGTCCGATATTTTCATTTGTCCAGAGGGGACATGCGTTGGCAGCTTCTCTGAGTATCCTTTTGATGTTTATCTCGGGAACCGGGATCGTATTTTCTTTTCCCATGCTCTGGAGCAGTTACATTGGCTTAGACACTGTTCTGCTAATGGGCGGCTACTTGGCAGCGGCTGCGTTGCTTACAGTTTACGAAAAGCAAAACATGTCATTGAGGCTCAATCAGACTCCAATGCCTGCTGAAGAGAAAGTAATTAGTAAAA
>PWUG01000130.1 GCA_003562605.1 Syntrophomonadaceae bacterium
GCAGAGACGGAAGGGTTGAATTTTGCCTGCCAGATCAAAACGGCTCAGAACTTCTTCAACCTGTTTATGCGGATCATCGGCCCGTATGAGATAGCCATGGGTTACGGCAGAACGCTTGAGCAATCCGCGGTCTCTTGTAAGCAGGATGCGGTGCTCGCTTGCCGAGATATCAGCCAGTGTTTCATCACTGTTGATATTTTGGTAAAGGGTATCGAACCCAAGCATACGCAGGTATGAAGCCAGTTTCCCAAGGTGGGTATCAAGTACAAAGCGCGGTTCGCGCAGCGGCTCGGGCCGCACCTGGATAATCGGATTTATATCAAGAGCTTCAAAAACGGGGAAAACGCTGATGCGGTCACCGTCCCTGACCCGGTAAGAAAAACCGACCGATTCTTCACCGGCCAGGATCAAATCTATTTCAGTGTGGGGTATGCCCAGCGATTCAACCAGATCTTTGACCGTAGGTTGGCCAATAAAGGTGTGGGCAAAAGTAACCTGTCTTTTTTCAGGAGGAAGTAAATCGTTCAACTCGGCGTAAAAACGCATGTAAACCGTGGAAGCCATATTGCAAGAAATCCTCCCTCGGAAGCAGTAATGTGCTTTGCTGCACTTTTTAGCACAAAAGGCCCTCCCCTGCGGTATAACCCGTTGGAGAAGGCCTTTCCTGATCCGTTATCGACTTATAAAGCTACTAAGACAACGCCCAAATCCTTTTCAAGGGTTTGAATATTTTCCAACTGCTCCGGTGTCAACTGCGCCGGCTTTATCTCCTGGCAGTTAAAGGCCAAAAGAGTCCGCCCCATGTCCTTTTCAAGCTTCTGCAGGGACTTAAGTTTTTCCTCATCGACCGAGGCATATGAACAGATCATAGAGAACACTTCCTTTTAGTTTTTTTAATATTTTAAATATTATATTATTAGCTCAAAACCTTACACCATTCTAATTTTTTGTTTAAGCCAGTCTCTTCGCTCAAACCTGTATACAAAGCAATCATCACTTTCAAAGCTGCGGCGGCCAATACGTTTGAAACCCATATGTTCATAAAAACGAATCGCTCCGGTATTGTCTACCAGTGGATCGACAATGACACCTTTTACCTGCGGGTTATGAAAACAGATTTCCAGGGCAAGGTTCATCATTTGGGTTCCATAGCCACGGTTCAAATCTGATTCTTCCCCAATCCAGATATCGATGGCTCGCAGGTTCGGCTCGACATCTCCCCAGTAATGTGTTTCTTCCAGTTCAGGATCAAGAATAATAATGGCGCCGATGGCCCTGTCATCTATTTCGGCAATTAGGATTTCCCGCCAATCGACGCTGCGGGGGATCTCATTTTCCCAATCAAAAGGATCATCATCACCGCTGGCTTCAATAACGTGTTTTTTGGCGTCCCATTTCTTTAAGACAGCGATATCATTTGTGCCTGCCGGACGTAGTTTCATAGAATCATATCCTTAAAAACTTTTAAAACAGCTTATCAAATTCTTCGATGGTCATAGCACCGTTTGTGGAAAAACTAATGCCGAACATATCTTTCATTGTCAAAGAGGTTTTAACCACATCGGCGATATCCGGAAAATCGACGATGAAGAGCAGATCGGATCTGCCAAGCACCGCATAACCGGCTTTTAGAGTGCCACCATTTTCTTCAATTACCTGTTTAGCCTTTTCTGTTCGCTCGGAGCTGATATCCTGCATCGTACCCGTCTGATACTTACCATACATCAGGTAAAGACTCATTCTTTATCCTCCTTAGTGGTATACCGGCCGGTAAGTAAGTCTTTTTAATCCAATTGGCTTGCACTTAAGATAGCGATCCGACCGATCCCGGTATAATAAATTCATTATACTTTATTTTTAGATTATTGCCAATGAACATCTATTTGACGGCCGGCCGGCTATTATTTTCAAGGGCCTTTAACCCCGAATATTTATAGATTAACCTGCTGCCGGGCAGGTAAAAAGCAATGTCTGTGTAATTATTTAAAAATCATATTAAAACAGCAATTTCTATTGGTGGTGGTGATCACAATGTCAAATAAAAACAAGCCGGGCCGATTTAAAATTATCATCAAAAAGGCCGCTGCTGCCGCCCTGGTCTTAGCTATCCTTGGAACAGGCGGTTTCTGGTTATACGTTAAAACCCAAACCAGACCGGCGGAAGCCGACTACCTGGCTATGATCATGGCGGATGAAAGTGTAAGCATTATCGAGGAACGCAACCACTTTATTATCAGACCGGCCAACGTAAGGCAGGACTTGCCACCGGTGATTTACTACCCGGGCGGGCTGGTTGCTCCGGAAGCTTATCTATATAAGATGGGGCGCACGGCTGCCTGCCTGCAGACAAATATATATATCATTAAAGCACCGTTCAATGCGGCCGTATTTGATGTAAATGCTGCCGGCAGGATAATTGACAAATATGATCTTGAGAAAACCTGGGTTGGCGGTCATTCGCTGGGCGGCATTTCAGCCTGCAGGTTCACTGCCGGCAATCCGGAAAATGTTTTCGGTCTATTTATTTTTGGTTCATATTGCGATCAGGATATCGGGGAATTTGAAGGGCCGGTAATTTCGGTTATGGGCCTGCAGGATGGGGTTATTAACCGCGATAACTACAGGGATGCAAAGCTAAATCTTCCTCTGAACGCAGCTGTTTTAGAGGTTGAGGGGTTAAACCACTCCGACTTCGGCAACTACGGGCTGCAGGATAATGACGGCCCCAGCAGCCTGAGCGATGATGAGGTTATCGAAATAATCTGCAGTGTTTTTAGGGAAAATTAATTAATAATACTTAACCTCCACGTGGAAACAACTTAATTCAGGAGGACATTAGATGGCTAATTTAAAAGAAATCCACGACCTTGCCCGCCGACGCCTGAAAGGGATCTGCCTGGTATGCCCGGTTTGTGACGGCAGATCCTGTATCAGCGGGGTGCCCGGTATGGGCGGTAGGGGCAGTCGGACCGGTTTCAAGCGGAACAAAGCCGCTTTCGACAGGATCCTGCTTAACATGCGCACTATACACCGCGCAGCTGTTCCCGATACAAGCTATGACCTCTTTGGCATCAAGCTTTCTTTTCCGGTAATGGGAGCGCCAATGTGCGAAACCACCTATAACTTTTTGGAAAACGTCGATGACTATCAATTTATCTATGACCAGGTGGCCGGCGCGGAAACTGCTGCTGTGCTCGCTTTTACCGGGGATTCCCCTGACCCGCCCCTTTACGGTATGGGCCTGCTGGCTATTCAGGAAATAGCCGGTGGCAAAGGAATTCCAATTATCAAACCGCGGGAACCCGGTGAAATTATCAAGCGCATAAAAATATCCGAAGAAAGTGGTGTTACCGCCGTAGGAATCGATATCGATGCTGCCGGTTTTGAAAACCTTAACCGGGCCAACCAGCAGGTAGGCCCCCTCTCTGTTCCGAAACTTAAAAAGATTATCGGCAGCACAACTCTTCCGGTAATTCTTAAAGGGATTATGACTGCTGATGAAGCCGTGACAGCAGTTGAATGCGGGGCATCTGGGGTAGTAGTTTCAAACCACGGCGGCAGAGCCCTGGATTCTACCCCGGGTACAGCAGAAGTCCTGCCTGAAATAGCAGCGGCTGTAAGAGGGGCCACAAGGATCTTTATCGACGGAGGCATCCGCTCCGGCGAGGATGTGCTCAAGGCTCTTGCCTTAGGCGCCGAGGCCGTTCTGGTTGGCCGCCCTGTTGCAATTGCCGCTATTGGTGGGGGTAGTGAAGGCGTAAGCCTTTTATACCGGCAATTCCATGATGAATTGAAAAGAGCAATGCTGCTTACCGGATGTAAAAACCTTTCGTCTGTAGGGCCGCATGTAATCAGGGTGGCCGGGTAATACTGGCTGCAAGAAGCTGTAATCTATTCCTCAGGTTTCGGCTTAACAAAGTAAAGTTTGAATCTCCTGCCGCTGCCTTTCAAAGCTAAACCAAGGCGTTTGGCCAGTGCTTCGCTCTTACGCAGCGTTGTTTTTCCGGCATCCCAAGTTTTTCTCGACGATCTGGTGACGACATCTTGCCCGTAGCGAAAAGGCCTCTTCCCTGTTTTCGCCGTAGCCCTGATGACGGCCCTGGTAACGTTATAGGTTGATGATCCAAGAACTTTCGCCAGCAAGGCGGCAGCCTGGATTGCGGCGATACGGCGCAGCTGGCTTCTATCCTGCCTTGTCAGGGAGGCACAGTAATTTTTGGTGATTACTCCAACCCTGAGGGTCAGGTAGGCATTGGCAGAGCCCTGGATTACCGAATTGGTTATTATATTTGCTGCAGTGTTTAACGCCGGTGTCATTGAAGAAAATGAGCTGCCCATGATCGAGGCTATAACCGGCTCCAGCTGGTCTTCAAGAAGATCCAGGTTCTCAATCCGTGTTGCCAAAAAGGCGGTGGCAAATACGTTGCCGTAGAGGTAGGTCAACTCCCGCAGTGAAGGGCGCTGGTTATAAAGCAGGGTTACCTGCCAGATCATGCGGAACTGGGCCAGGGCTACAATAACTGCATCGAGGGCGCCGTACTGTGAAATTGCGGTCATGATAAAGACATTCGCAGCTGCCGACTTGATGCTTTCATCGGCCTTGTTGTTTAAACCTTTCAGAGCTTCTTCGATAGATGATATGTCATCCGGGTTAATATCGGCAGTTTCGATATTGGGGTTCTTTTTAAGCCTTGCTGCCAGTTTTTCAATAAAAGCGCTGTAGGCTTCACCTTCAGTATCTTCCGGAGGGAAAAGTACTGCCGGCCTCTTGAGAATCGCCACCAGTGGTATGACGATAACTGCCGTATAAACTGCAAGCAGGGTAAAGAGTACAATTTGCCCCAACAATGGATGGACATTACCAGCAAGATTTACGACCTGGGTAGTCTGATTGATTATAAAGAGGACAAATAATACCGTCAGAAAAATAATCCCTAAAATTACCAGCTTTTTTATATAACCGAGCATCCAAAACACCCCGTCCCTTTAAAAGTTGGAAATCCAGGATACTTTGCCGGATAAGACTGGACTAGGCTCGCTTTATTGTCGCGGCAATACCTGGTTTTATAATATCCTATTTCGGTTTGATATAACAAGCCATGGTACCTGAAAGCACGAATTCCGGCCTTGTAAATACAGGGCCTGCCAGCCTGCCTGGAAACTGAAAATAATCCCTTTGAACTGTTGACAGCTCAGTCAAAATGCGATAATATTATGTCAATATCGAAATCCTAACTGATAAGGGCAACCCTTCCGAAAGGAGGGCGCGCAAAGCCATGGGTCTAAAGTTCGGCAACGAACCATGATCGCCAGGCCGCCGGATAAGGATTTTTTTTATCTGGCAGTTTAATCCCATGGTTAATTTGAAAGGAGGTTTTCTGCTGGATGAGTAAGTCAATATTGATCGTATTACTGGTTGTACTGCTGGCCGGAGGTGGGGTTGTATTTGCCGAATTCGGCCCCGAAGTAGGTTTTGTAGGAGTGAATGCAGAAAACGTAGTTGATAGCGAGGAAGAAAATAACGACAAGGGATCAAATGTATCAGCAGCTGTCCATGTGTATCTGAGCGGGCCTGATAATGATCTTACACCCGGTGATGAAGGTTTCGGCCCGGCGGTGGCAGAACGTGCCAAAGATAAAGATATCAATCTTGGCC
>PWUG01000304.1 GCA_003562605.1 Syntrophomonadaceae bacterium
AACTGCTTCCCCGTGCAGGTAATACCGGTAAGCGGTGGCCGCTTCGAGAGCGTGCCCGACAGTATGCCCGAAGTTAAGGATCCTGCGGTAATCTTTTTCATATTCGTCTTCCTCGACAACCCGGGCCTTTGCCTGCAGGGATCTCTCCACCGCTTCAGCAAGCAATAAGCTGTCACCATCCAGTAACTGATCTAAATTCTTTTCCAGCAGTCTGAAAAATGAGCTGCTTTCAATTATGCCGTACTTGATTACCTCGGCCAAACCTGCCCGCAGCTGCCGTTTCGGCAGGGTTTTGAGAACCGGTGGGTCGATCAGGACAAGTCGTGGCGGGTAAATAGCTCCAATTATATTTTTCCCGCGGGGGTGGTTAACGGCAACTTTACCACCGACGCTGCTGTCAACCTGGGCTAACAACGAAGTGGGGACCATGACCAGGGGTACTCCACGCATAAAAGTCGCTGCAGCAAAACCAGCCAGATCACCGACTACCCCACCGCCAAGGGCAATTATTGGTGAATTACGATCAAGGCCTGTTTCAACTGCGGCATCGAACAAACGGGAAGCAGTATTTAAGGTTTTAGATCTTTCACCCGGTTTAATTAAAAATGTGCCGACATGCCACATCTCTTTTTTTAACGATTTTAATGCTTCATCACCGTAAAGGGAAAATACTTTTGTATCGCTGACCAGCAGTGTTTTAGTTGATGGAAAGAGGAGACGCAAAGACTTGCCAAGGTTAGCCAATACACCTTCTTCGATCAGCACCCTGTAAGTAAAGCCGGTTGATTTAACTGTGATTTCCCGTCGTGCCATAAAACCCTCCTCTTACCTCAAACGCCTGTTTACCTGTACCATATAGAATTGGTAGGCGGCTTCGACTTCTTCAATATAGTCTCCTGCAAATTTTTCCCGAAAAGCGGTTGCCAGTTCCCAGGCAGCAGCTGCTTCTGCAACTACGGCAGCAGCGGGGACAGCGCAGACATCGGATCTTTCAGTGGCTCCAAATGAGGCCTGTCCCGTTTTCCAGTCAACGCTGGGCAGGGGATTAGTTAAAGTCGGGATCGGTTTCATTGCCGCTCTGAGGACCAGCGGCTGACCGTTTGTAATTCCACCCTCCAGGCCTCCTGCCCGGTTTGATGGGCGGATAACGCCGGTATCTATTCCCCGAATAATTGGATCATGTAATTGTGAACCGCGCAGCTCAGCGCTTCTAAAACCGGCCCCGACTTCGACGCCTTTGATCCCCTGGATACTTGCAATGATCCCGGCAAGGCGTCCGTCAAGACGGAGATCCCAGTGCACATGGCTGCCCAAACCCGGAGGCAAGCCGGTGACTACTATCTCCATAATTCCGCCCAGGGTATCCCCGTCATTTTTAGCTTTCTCGACCTCTTTCCGCATCGCCTCTTCCGCCCCGGGGTCAGCACAGCGCAAAGGGGAATTTTCGATTTGATCAAAGAGGTTGGGAAGTTCGCTGCTATCGACAGCGGTTTCAACCGATCCAATACGGACAATATGGCTGTAAAACCGGACCCCGAATTTCTCAAGTAAAATGCGGCCAACGCTGCCTACTGCTACCCTCATGGCTGTTTCCCGGGCACTGGAGCGCTCTAAGATCAGCCTCAGATCTTCATGGTTGTATTTCAGGCCGCCGGCGAGATCGGCATGGCCGGGACGCGGCCGGGTCAGTGAAACTGCATCCTGCGGTTCCGTCCCTTCCGGTGCCATTATTTCCTGCCAGTTCTCCCAATCACGGTTTCTGATCTGAAGGGTTAACGGGCTGCCTATAGTACGGTTAAAACGCAGTCCTGAAAGAATTTCAACCTGATCTTTTTCGAGGGCCATCCTGGCACCCCGGCCGTAACCAAGCTGACGGCGCTCTAAATGCCTATCGATGTCGGATTTCCTGAGTTCAAGGCCTGCCGGTAAACCATCGATTATGCCGGTTAAATAAGGCCCGTGCGATTCACCGCCGGATAAGTAACGCATTATAACGACCCTCCATTTTGTTAAATTAGGACGCCCTCCAGTTCAAGGAGCATCTGTTTCCAACCGGGGGGGCCGCTGAAACCGCCGATCTTTTTATTACTGCCTATAACCCGGTGACAGGGTACCAATATAGGGTGGCGGTTAGCTTTTAGGGCCTGTCCTGCCGCACGCCAGGCCAGTGGAGATCCGGCGCGTTCGGCTGCTTCCCTGTAAGTACAGACCTGCCCATGTGGAATACGGCTAACTTCACCAAGCAGCCTGTCCGTAAAAGGACGGTAACCGCAGCGATCAAGCGGGTAATCTGTCCAGTCAACTATATCCCCTGCCAGGTAACGTTTGAGGTCAGCAGCGAACCCGGGCCAGGGCAGGCTGCACAGAGGATACTCCTGATCTGATCCTGAACCGGGAAAATATATTTCATAAATACCTTTACTGCTGAAACGAATCAAAAAAACGCCTTTTGGCGTATCGATCCAATCCTGGTGGAGCTCCGTCAACGAAAGCCCTCCTTTTTAATATAAAGATAAGCTGGATTTAACCCGCTTTTCGAAAACTGTGAGTTCGCGGTAGCCGGCATCTTTAAGCAGTTCAACAGCTTCCTCAAAATATCGCCCGACCTGCTGCGGTCCGTGAGCATCGGACCCCAGGGTTACTGAAACCCCTTCTTCAAAGCATTTTTCGAGAAGGAGCTTCTCCGGATAGAATTCTCTTACCGGTGCATCCCGCCCGGCAGTATTAAGCTCAACACATGTATCTGTTTGCTTCAGTATGCGGGCAGTTTGAGCCCAAAGCGGCTCCAGATCAATAGTGGGTCTGTAGCCAAATTTTTTGATTACATCAATATGGCCTATAATATCTACAAGCCCGCTGCGGCAAAGATCCCAGACCAGTTCAAAGTAAGTCTGGTAAAGACGGTTTAAATCACGCTCTTTATAAGTGTCTGCATAAACAGGATGTGTAAAATCCCAATCTCCCATAAAATGGATTGAACCGATAATAAAATCAAAACAATAATGTTCGAGCAGTTTGCGTAATTTTTCTTCAGTACCGGGCAAATAGTCTATCTCAATACCCAGCTTAATCTCAACCTTGTTACTCTCTAATTTCAGGTTTTCTACCTGCCGGATATATTCATCCAGCTCTCCGGGATTCATCGTAACCTGGACACGCGGATTATAGTCAAGCAGCCCCAGGGGAAAGTGATCGGCAAAACCGATTTCCCTGATATTTTTTAGTTCTGCTTCAGCCAGGTATTCAGCCATGGTTCCAACGGCATGGCAGCACCGGGAGGTGTGCAGATGATAATCAACCATTTTTTTCCTCCTGCAGCTCAAAACCGGCCAGGGTATTAAAAAAACATGAATAGCGGCCGGTATGGCATGCCAGCCCAGGGCCGAGGGGAATAACCTTCACCAGCAGTGTATCGGCATCACAGTCGGCATAAATTGACCTTACCTCGAAAAAGTTCCCTGATGTTTCTCCTTTAACCCAGTATTCCTGGCGGCTGCGGCTCCAAAAACAGACTCTTTCTTCTTTTATAGTCCGTTTAACCGCCTCTTCGTTCATATAACCGACCATCAGGACCGCATTATTCCTATAATCCTGAATAACGGCAGGAACGAGGCCATTTTGATCATATTTTAGCTTTTCTGTTTCCAGGGGGGGCAATTTCTGATTTTTTATTATATCTTTCATACTCTGTCCTCCAAATCATCGCAGCCGATTATTATGGATCCCGAATTCTGACACCCCGGTATTTTAATTAAATACCGCCATGGCATCAGGCAATGTCAGCTGGTTCGAATATAAGGCTTTTCCGATTATCACACCATTAACCCGGCTGCTGTATGGTTTTAGAGAAACAAGATCTTCTATCGAGGATATGCCACCCGACATAATTACCTGCAAAGATGTGTTTTGTAAAAGATCTTCAAGACCGGCCAGATCCGGCCCCTGCATGGTTCCATCTTTTTGAATATCGGTGTAGATGATTTCTTTAATACCCCACTGCTCGATACGTAAAGCCAGCTCGATAGTTTTGATTACAGAAGATTCAGTCCAGCCTTTAATGGCAACCATACCGTTACGGGCATCGATACCGACCATTATTCTTTCACCAAATTCATCCACAATTTTTTGGGCCAGTTCAGGCTGCTCTATGGCAATTGTTCCCAGGATTACTCTTGACACACCCGCAGAGATGGCTTTTTCAACCGCTTCTCCGGATCTTATTCCGCCGCCCAGCTGCAGGGGTATGTGCACTTCCTCACCGATGGAACAGATAACCTTCGCATTTTTGGAATGACCGGTAAAAGCCCCGTCAAGATCGACCAGGTGAAGCATTTTTGCACCCAGCTGCTCCCACTGGCGGGCAACCTCGACAGGATTGTTTCCGTAGACAGTTTCCCGCTCAGGGTCACCCTGGTAAAGACGGACACAGCGGCCACGGTGTAAATCAATGGCTGGTATAACCAGCAAATTACTCACCTCATTCTAACTTTCCCTTGGTCGAAAGAATGCCATCGTAGTCTTCCATTATGGAAGATGCTTCGTTCAATGCCCTGCCGGCGGCTTTGTAAGAAGCTTCAATAATGTGATGCTTGTTCTGGCCGTGATTCATATCCAGGTGCAGGTTCAAGCGTGCTTCATTAACGAAAGCCTGCCAGAATTCCCGGAACAACTCCGGATCCATCGTTCCCACCAGTCCGGGTGAAAGCAAAAAGTTATAATGCAGCCAGGGCCGCCCGGAAAGATCGACGGCTGCAGTGACCAGCGCTTCGTCCATCGGTACAGCGCTAAAACCGTATCGCCTGATCCCCTCTTTATTACTTAAAGCTTCGCGCCAGGCCCGGCCAAGACATATACCTATATCTTCAACCAGGTGATGGAAATCGACTTCAATATCGCCTTCAGCCCTTAAAGTCAGGTCAAAAAACCCGTGGCGGCACCACAGGGTAAGCATATGTTCAAAAAATGGTAGGCCGGTTTTCAGATCTGCCTGGCCGGTGCCGTCCAGCTTTAGATCAAGGACAACAGCAGTTTCGGCAGTTTTACGTTCGACTTTTGCCTGACGGTTCATTGGTCTGCCTCCTTATTAACACTGCCCTGGCGTGAGCTTCAAGGCCTTCAGCCCGGGCCAGTGCAGCTATTTGTGGCGCTGCCTGGTCTAAAGCATCGGAAGAATAACAGAGAACGTGAGAACGTTTGATAAAATCAGCTACTCCCAGGGCTGATGTGTAGCGAGCCGCGGTTGCCGTGGGCAAAACGTGGTTCGAACCCGCCCAGTAATCCCCGAGCGGTTCCGGGGTGTACGAACCGATGAACACGGCACCGGCATTTTTCACAGAATCAATATAGCGCCAGGCTCCTTCGAGATGCAATTCGAGGTGTTCGGGGGCCAGTTCGTTAACTATCGGCCAGGCATCATCCAGACCGGGGACCAGGATAACCGCTCCCTGCTTTTTTAGAGATTGTTCTGCTATTTTTTTCCGTGGCAGCGTGGCCAGTTGTTCCTCAATATGTTCGACAACCGAACAGGCCAGCTTCTCGGAAGTAGTAATTAATATTGAACGGGAAAGAGGATCATGCTCAGCCTGCGATAAAAGGTCGGCAGCAATAAAAGACGGCCTGGCTGCCTGATCAGCAACAATTACTA
>PWUG01000370.1 GCA_003562605.1 Syntrophomonadaceae bacterium
AAACAATCTGAGTCAGGGAACCCGATCGCAAAAACTATTATTGATCACGCAACAAAAAATATCGGCAGGGGATTAGCCAACCTGGTCAATCTGTTCAATCCTTCCTGCCTGGTTATCGGCGGTGGTGTAGCCGGTAACAGGCCTGATTTCCTGAAAGAAGTTAAAGATCTTATTAAAGCAGAGGCGATTCGGCCATCGGTGGAAATTACCCCTTTTAAAATATATTCAGCTAAGCTGGAACCCGAAGCCGGAATATGGGGTATGTATGCCTTGTTGACAGACCGGATGGTGGAATAACATTATGAATAATATTGATCAATTTGAACCAATAGAGCCGTTAGAACCCTTATTCGAGATGCTGGAACTCTTAATCGCCAGGTACGGTTCATGGGGCATAGCCGCGGCAATGTTCGCTGAGAGCGCCGGAGTACCTTTTGCTTCGGCTGTCGTGCTTCTCACTGCAGGAACACTCATTTTAAGGGGCAGCGTTAGCTTCTGGTCGATTTTTATTGCTTCAACCATTGGAATTACTTTTGGCAGTATTTTTAGCTATATAATTGGCCTGTTGGGCAGTATGGCAGGTACTGCAGTCAAATCTGGCTTTTTTCACAATCAGCCTCGTGCTCTTGAAGATGAAACTGCCGGGAAAAGTGATTCAAAAATAATATATTTATTTAAAAAATATGGTAACTTTTCCGTATTCATGGCCCAGTTATGGGGAATCACCCGCACTTTTGGTTCTTTCCCAGCCGGTGCAATGCATATGAATATATTCGTTTTTATTTTATATACTTTTCTCGGAGGAGCTCTCTTTAGCCTAATCTACATTACCGCCAGTATCGTTCTGGTACGTGCTATGAGCCTGATTTACAACTTCCTTAAGTATATAGCCGATCTATCACCCTGGCTTTTAAGCATCCCTGTTGTATTTATTATTGCAGCAGCCTATTATTATTTTTTTTACCGGCACCGTAAACCCGTACCCATTAATTTTCGTAAACCCTCAAACAAACAGGAAAAGTAACCGAGAGGTGTTTTATAATGACCCTCATAGAGGGGGAAATAGTATCAATCGTCCGCTGCAAACGTTACCACCTGGATTCTGTTCGCGAAAGTTTCAATCAACTATTGGAACCCTGGGGTGGAATCGGAACATTTATCAAACCCAAACAAAAGGTTCTGCTTAAACCCAACCTGCTAGCTGCCGCTAAGCCCGAAGAAGCTGTGACAACCCATCCGGTAATAATGAGGGTTATGACAGAACTGATCCAGGATGCCGGTGGGCAGGTATTTATAGGAGACAGTCCCGGAAGAGATAGTGATGATTATGTTTACAGGGAAACCGGCATGCAGGCGGTTGCAGATCAAACAGGCGCGCAACTAGTTAGGTTTGACCAGTTTCATCAGAAAGATTATGATGGTATAAAAAGACGTAAGCTGGATTTGGCTACAGCGTTGGATCAAGTAGATATCGTTATCAATATGGCGAAACTTAAAACTCATTCATTAACCGGATTAAGCGGTGCGGTTAAAAATATTTACGGTTGTATTGTTGGATCCAAAAAAGGGAAGCTGCACTTTGACTACCCTTTGCCCACTGATTTTTCCAGGCTGCTGATTGATGTTTTTTTGGCTGTTAAGCCTGCATTTTCAATAATTGATGCAGTGATAGCCATGGAAGGCACGGGTCCTCGCAGAGGTAAACCAAGAAATACAGGCCTGCTAATGGCATCGCCCAATGCTTTTGCTCTCGACACAGTCGCTGCAGCCGTGGTCGGTTTTAAACCTGAATGGGTATCCACATTACAGGTGGCCAAAGAGCAATCTCTGCCCGGGACGAATATTTCGGAGATAGTAATCAGGGGATTAACTCTTAAAGAAAGTTTTATTCAAGATTTCGATCCGGGAGCGGCTGTTTCAAGCGGTTTAGGATCCCTTATGACCCGTTTCCCACTGGCCTGGCTCAGGAGGTTGGCGGATAGAAGGAGGCCGTACCCCGCGATAAATGAAAAACTTTGCACCAACTGCGCCAAATGTATAGAAGGTTGCCCTGCCCAAATTATTTGTTTTGGTGATAGGGTACCGGACATTGAACTTAATAGCTGTATTCGCTGTTATTGCTGCCTGGAATTCTGTCCGCAGGGGGCAATTGAACTTAAATAAACAAGAAGGTAGTATAAATGACACATTAACAGTCTGAGGCATTTGGGAAAGGATAGATTGCAAATGGGGAAAACAAAATATAGTCTTAAAGTATATAATGAACGTTGCAAGGATTGTGGTATCTGCTTCGAGTTTTGTCCTAAAAAAAATTTAAAGCCCGGTGACGATGGAAGCCCGGTCTTGATTGATCCTGATGAATGCACCGGCTGTAAACTCTGTGAATATATGTGCCCTGATTTTGCCATTCAGGTCAAAAAGGATCAGCAGGATGAATAGCTGTAAATAATTAAATCTTCAGATGAATTAACCGCTCGATCTTTCCTTTTCCCCCAATGAAATATATACCGAAACGCTACCAGGCTATTTAATGAAATGAGGAGTAACACTGCTTAAAGCTATGGATTGGAAACAATTTCCTATTAAGAATAGTCAGGGCTTGCAGCTGTCAGCACTGTTGCTGGATGCCGCTGATACTTCGGTCGTCATTGTCTGTCATGGCTTTACGGGTTCAAAAGAGGGAGGAGGAAGGGCTGTTGAAATGGGTGAGGCCCTGTCTGAACTTGGATTTAGTTCACTTTTATTTGATTTTGCCGGCTGTGGGGACAGTGAAGGTGCCTGGGAAAATATTACACTTTCCAGGCAAACCGATGATTTGGAGTGCGTAGTACGCTGGTGCCGCTGGAGAGGGTACAGGAATATTATCCTCACCGGCAGAAGCTTCGGCGGCAGCACAGTATTGAATTATGCTGCAAAAGACCCCGAAATTGCCGCCGTGTGCACCTGGGCAGCCGTAGCCAGGCCATCTCTGCTTTTTGAAAAATATCTGCAGGAATTTTTGAACGGGCCGGCAAGCGATCGGGTAACGATAGAAGGCGAAGAGACGCTTCATTTAAAAAAAGGTTTTTTCTATGATCTCAGGCAGCATGACCTCTTAAAGTGTGCAGCCTCCCTGGCTCCACGAAATTTCCTGATCATACACGGTTCTGCCGATGAATCAGTTCCGGTTAAAGAAGCCTTTCTCCTCTATGAAGCAGCCTCGGAACCTAAAAGGCTGGAAATTATTGAAGGCGCCGATCACCGTTTCATAAACCATACCAAAGAGGTATGGGATACCATTTTTAGCTGGCTTCACACCTTAAGGTGAAAGCATTATAAATAAAAGGTATTAAGCTGCTCTTAATGTTAAAATAAAATAAATAATAAGATTTTAAATAAAGGGGAGTCTTCTTCTTGAATCGGGAGTTCGCAGAAAAGCATACTGAAACTGCAAAGATAGGTGAAGGCAAGCAGTATATGATCGTTACCCTGGGCTGCCAGATGAACGAGCATGATTCAGAAGTAATGGCTGCTATCCTCGAAAATATAGGTTTTTGTCCGGCACCAACAGCCGAAGAGACTGACCTGATTATACTCAACACCTGCGCCGTGCGTAAAAAGCCTGAAGATAAAGTTGCTTCATTATTGGGTAAGTATGTTGCTTTAAAGAATATCAATAAGGACCTGGTTATTGCAGTAGGTGGGTGCATGTCCCAACAAGAGGATGCCGCAAAATATATCCGGGATCGCTTTCATCATGTTGACTTGATTTTCGGTACACACGCCCTGCCCCGCCTGCCCCGCCTTATAGAGGAAGCGTTTGAAAACAAAGAAACCATCATCGATATTGATGAAGATTACGCAGACAGGGAGGGACTTCCGGCAGCGCACAGCAGTACATTTAAAGCATGGATGCCGGTTATCTATGGCTGTGATAATTTCTGTTCATACTGCGTTGTCCCTTTTGTTCGCGGCCGTGAACGGAGCAGATCCATGGAAGAAATCCTCTCTGAAGCGAAACAGCTTGCCCTCAGAGGATACCTCGAGTTGACGTTATTAGGACAAAACGTCAATTCATATGGCCTTGATCTAACCGAAAAATATGATTTTGCTGACTTACTTGAAGAGCTGAACCGGGTTGATGGCTTGAAGCGGATCCGATTTATGACTTCACACCCAAAAGATTTATCACGTAAATTGATTGAAGCGGTAGCAAAAGGAAAAAAGATTTGCGAACATTTTCACTTACCGGCCCAATCAGGCAGTAATCGCATCCTAAAATTAATGAACCGGTACTATAAACGCGAATATTACCTGGACCTGATTAAAAAGATCAGGGAAGCTATACCCGGAGTTTCAATTACTTCGGATATAATTGTCGGTTTCCCCGGAGAGGAAGAAGATGATTTCCTTGAAACTATAAGCCTTCTGGAGCAAGCCCGTTTTGATAACGCATTTTCTTTTCTTTATTCACAGCGAAAAAATACAGCGGCAGCAGAATTAAAAGATCAAATTAACCATCAGGAAAAGGAGAAACGGTTGCAGAGTTTGAACGAAGTCCAACACCGGATCAGTAAAGAGGTTAACAGCCTTGTAGCCAATCAAATTGTCGAAGTCCTGGTAGAAGGCCCCAGCAAAAGCAACCCGGAAGTACAAACAGGACGCACTCGCACAAATAAACTGGTTCATTTTAGATATCCTGACTTGCTCACCGGTAAACTAATACAGTTGAAAATAACCGGGGTGCGTACCTGGAACCTTGTTGGAGAACCTATTAATTGAATTCACGGGTAACCGTCGGGAAGTAAAAAGTTTACGCAAAATATAAACCCGGATTGTTGCTATTTATGTTATTTTAGACGTTTGTAAACGTTACCGTTAAGTAAACCCATATTTGATTACCGGCCTTTGAGCAATTTTAAACAATAGGTGGAAGTGAAATGTTTCAGGGTTAAAGGAGGGTTAGCTTGAGCCGAACCAGTCCTATGATGGAGCAGTACAAAGCCGTCAAAGCACAGCATCCGGACAAACTGCTTATGTTCCAGGTTGGCGATTTTTACGAACTATTTTTCGAAGATGCTGAGCTTGCGGCAAGGGAAATGGAAATTGCCCTCACTTCACGGGATGGGGGGAGCGAAAATCGAATCCCCCTGGCCGGTGTACCGATACATGCGGCTGAAACCTATTTAAATAAGCTGCTTGGTAAAGGCCATAAAGTAGTGATCTGTGACCAGGTTGAGGAAGCCGCGCAGGCAAAGGGGCTCGTGCGCCGCGAAATAACAAGGATACTAACACCCGGGACAATTACCGATCCGGAAATGCTCGAAGAAAGCCGTAACAATTACCTTGCTGTCGTTATCAACCGGCACAATAGTTATTACGGCCTGGCTGCAGTCGATGTTTCAACCGGCGATTTCCAAATAACCGAGCAAAATGACGAATCTGCATGGGAAGTTATCGCTGATGAACTGCGCAGAATGCAGCCTTCGGAGATACTGTGCGGATCACATGACATAGAACAATTGTGCAGAAAAGAGGTTGAAGTTAGTAACAGCGGACTGATCGATTTACTGCCCGGTATTCCTGACCTGGAAGAAACAAAAGGCATCATTACCGGACAATGGGACAATGATAC
>PWUG01000012.1 GCA_003562605.1 Syntrophomonadaceae bacterium
CATGCACAGTTGATATATAGCCGGCAGGCTTATTGAGAAGGATGTAAACTTTATCTTCAAACCCGTCAATCAGACTGCCGTCTACCATAATCTCATCGCCCTCGCCGACAATTACCTGGGGCTTGTTTACTATGGTTCCATTAACCATTACCCTGTTTTCGCTGATCATAGTTTCAGCCCCGCGGCGGGACGCAACACCGGCCCTGGCCAGGTATTTTGCCAAACGCATATTTAAAACCTCGTTTAAATGTCATCTTGTTTCTATTCCTGTTTTTCCATTTCCAGAGGGGGAAGATCCTCCAGATCCATCAAGCCAAAATACTTGAGGAAATCTGGTGTAGTGTTGTAAAGCAGGGGCCTTCCAGGTCCTTCTTTACGGCCGCTAACCCGGATCAGTTTACGCTTTAAAAGGTTTTCGAGAACATGCTCGCTTCTGACTCCACGGATCGATTCAATTTCAATCCTGGTCACAGGCTGTTTATAGGCAATAATCGCCAGCGCTTCCAGGGCGGCTGTGGACAGGTTGCTTGAAATATCTTCACTAAATGCCTTTTCCAGGTAAGGCGCCAGTTCAGGAAGTGTCCCCATTTGAAAGCCACCGGCAACTTCAAAGATCTGCAGTCCGCGCGAAGCCTGGGCAAAATCTCTTTGCAATTCCCGGATTAAATCAGTTACTTCTTCGGGTGCAGTGGAAAGAACTGCCGCAATTTTATCAACCTTTTCAGGTTCTTCACTTAAAAAAAGAAGCGCCTCAATCGTCTTTTTCTGTTTTTCCTTCTCCACTATCTCCCTCCTCATGCAAAGATTCCGGGTTTAACGTAACAAAAATTGTCCCGAAAGTACCTTCCTGTAAAAGGATAACCTTGCGCCGTCGGGCCATCTCAAGAAGAGCAATAAATGTGACAATAACCTCCCATAGCCCCTCGGCTTTAATAAAGTCCTTCAAGGGAAGCGGCCGCCTGTATTTGAGCAGGACAGATTGTATATAATCCGATTTTTCGGCAACCACAAAATCTTCGACAGCGCTAAACGCGGGAACGTAAGCATCTGTTAAAGTAGCTTCGGCAAAGCGGTGCATTATATCACTAAGATGGTTGGCGCCTTCCCATATTGTATAAACAGTCTCCGGCCGGGTGAAAACCATCACTTTCTGTCCCCCGGTAGAGCGCAAATATATTTTTTGTTGTTCTTCTTCTCTCTTCTGCAGATTAAGAGCTGTTTCCTTAAAGATACGGTATTCTTCCAGGCGCTGAAACAGCTCTTCTGCGGTGTTGATTTCGAAAAGGTCTTCATCTTCTTCCTGCCCGCCTCTATGCGTTGGGCGGGGCAGAAGCAGCTTGGATTTTAAACGCAGCAGGGTGGCAGCCATAACTAAAAATTCGCTGGCAATATCGAGATTCAATTCTTTCATCGATTGCAAATAGGAAAGGTACTGGTCTGTAATTTCAGCAATCGAAATAGACCAGATATCAACCTCCGCTTTCTTGATCAGATGAAACAGGAGGTCAAACGGCCCCTCAAAAAAAGGAAGTTTAATCTTGTACTCGGCCTGCTGCATAATTCGCACTTTTCCTTTACGAATCTACTGCCCGGTATTTCTCTGTGTTAAAACTCTCTCGAATTGTCCGCTATCATTTTCTAACTTCTGTCTTCCCGCTTCCGTGTCATTACCTGAGTCCCATTATTTCGTAAACCTGCTGAAGTTTTCTTTCTGCCCGGGCATTGGCGCGCTCGGCTCCCCTGTTGAGCATATCTTCAAGATAGCCTTTTTCCCCTGTAAGTTCTCGGTAACGTTTCTGCATTGGGCTTAAGCTTTCTATAATCAATTCCGCCAGCTGTTCTTTTAAGTCCTTGTAGCTTTTTCCGGCAAAATGTTCTTCAACTTGTTCCCTGCTTTTCTCTGTAAAAAGATGGTAAATGGTCAGCAGGTTATTTACTCCCGGGCGTTCTTCGTCAAATTTTATCTCCCGGAAAGAATCGGTAGTCGCTTTTTTTATCTTAGCCCGGATTTCGTCAGGGGTGTCAAGCAGGAAGATTGCGTCATCTCGTTTTTCTTCACTCTTACTCATCTTCTTATCAGGGTTGGAAAGTCCCATCACCCTTCCACCAACAGGAGGTATTAAGGCTTCGGGGAGGACAAAAACTTCACCGTAGCGGTAGTTGAAACGCTGGGCTATGTCCCGGCATAGTTCAACATGCTGCTTTTGATCTTCCCCAACCGGGACCAGGTGGGTATCATACAGCAGTATATCGGCAGCTTGCAATACCGGGTAGCCGAAGAGCCCCATGCTTACCTCTTCTTTTTGCTTTTCCGATTTTTCCTTGAACTGGGTCATGCGGTGAAGCCAACCCATCGGAGTTATGCACTTCAGCAGCCAGGCCAGCTCACTGTGAGCCCTTACGTGGGACTGGATAAAAACAACTGAATTCACTTCATCGATGCCGGCAGCAAAAAGCAGTCCCGCCACTTCACGGATGTTGGCTCTCAGGGTAACAGGATCCTGGGGTACGGTAACGGTATGCAGATCGACCACGCAAAAATAATTATTGTACTGTTCCTGCATTTTTACCCAATTCTGCACTGCACCCAGGTAGTTGCCCAGGTGCAGGTCACCTGATGCCTGGATCCCCGAAAAAACATTCTTTTTTGCCATGTATATTTGTCCTCCTCTAATATTGCTGTCGGATTACAAACCCGGTATTAAACCAATAATGAAGTTGTAAAATATCAATATTGAGTTGGCTGCTGGAAAAATGATTAACCGGAAAGCGCCCGAAAATATAAGCAGGAGCAGTAATATTGGAGCGAAGCGCTCAATTTGTTGATACAACCCAATCTGTGAATCCGGAAGAAAAGACATTAAAATCTTAGAACCGTCCAGGGGCGGAATCGGTATCAAATTAAAGATTGCCAGGTAGATGTTTATCATAATTAACTGCTGCATAAAACTAAAAAATAAGCCACCAAATGCCACCAAACCGGCATTGAAGAGAGCTGTAAAGAGCAGCAGGCTGAAAAAACTTAGGATGAGATTTGACATCGGCCCGGCGAATGAAACCCAGCGCAATCCGGAACGGTATTTATTAAAATTATATGGGTTGATCGGAACCGGTTTGGCCCATCCGAAGCCAACAAGGAGAATCATCAGCGAGCCAATCGGGTCAAGATGATTTATCGGGTTAAGGTTCATGCGGCCCTGCCTTTCAGCAGTGGAATCCCCGTAATGGTAAGCCATCCGGGCATGGGCAAATTCATGAACCGTAATAACAATCAACAATATGGGAATACGAAGAGCGATGGTAACAGGATCTAAACCGAAAAGCATTTACTCCTCCTCCTTTCCTTTCTCTGCTTCGAGATATTTAATCACATAGTCGAGTTCTTCTTGCGGTGTACGTACTTCCCCGTCCAAAACAGCTTTGGTAAGGCGCTCGATTATTTGCCGGTAGTGCGGCCCCGGCTCTAAACCCATTTTTTTCAAATCGCTGCCGTCCAGACGCGGGCGGATATAGCGTAACCCGTCCATATAAATTTTAAGATGCTCCCTGGCAATCCTGCTCTCAGCCAGTGCATGGGCCAGCAACAGGGCTTCTATAGGCAGCGGTTCGAGATATTTGACCACATTGCTGGGATTTAAGTCGTCACGGTCCAGCTTTCCTAATACAGCGGGGATTTCCCGACAGGCTTTCAGGATAATTGACGTTCTCTCCTGAGAGAGATGTAACTTTTTTATTATATCAGACCGATCGTTAGTTTCCAAACCGCAGAGCAGGCCGCTTAAATAAGTCAGTTCCGAATCGGGTTTTTCCTCCCATTCCCTGCTTTCTGCCCAGGCCAGGATTTCTTCCAGCCGAAAAAGCAGCTGCCAGGTTTTCTGATCCGGGTTTGAACCCGGATAAAGGAAAGGCATCAGCCCCAGCTGGTCAAAACGCCTGAGGATGTTAACCGGCGAAGGCTCATTATAGATAAATCTTAATTCCCTGTTCAATCGCGGTCTGCTTACTTTTTCCAATACTTCCTCTTCAATTGCCTTGTGGATCAACTCAAGAGTTTTCGGCTCTATATTGAAAGCATAGCGCTGCTCGAAACGGACAGCACGCAGGATTCGCAGAGGATCATCAATAAAGCTTAGTCGATAGAGCACCCTGATTATCCTGTCCCGCAGGTCACATCGGCCGTTAAAATAATCATAAAGATCACCGTAATTTTTTGCCGTAAGGGAACAAGCCATTGTGTTTATGGTAAAATCGCGTCGGAAAAGATCGTTTTTTAAGCTTGAGCTTTCCACGCGGGGCAGTGAGGCGGGTGAAATATAAAATTCTTTGCGAGCTGTGACCAGATCTAATCTGATGCCATCTTCGAGTTCAATTGAAGCTGTCCCAAACTGCTCAAAATGCCTGACACTGCCGCCCAGAAGATTGTTCAGGCTTAAGGTAAAAGCTACAGCATCACCAAGCACTACAATATCAAGATCTTTTTCGGGTGGATAGTTAAGCAGAAGGTCCCTTATAATTCCCCCGACAAGATATATTTCAATTTTCTCACTCTCCGCAAGCCTGCTTACCTGCTGCAGCAGCTTCTGAATTCTTGGAGGCAACTCACTATTGATCAGCAAGGCAATATTATTGTCATCTTGATCACCGGGATGACCGGGTTCAGTTTTTGTTGATGCAGTCTCGCTTGCAGATTTCCCGGGTTTCCGTTTTAATGAACGGCCTCTTCTGTCAAGAGAACTTAAATTACGCAATATATCGGAACGGGTAACTATGCCAACCAGGCTGCCGCTCTCATCAACAAGCGGAATGCGCCCGATATTTTCTTCTACCATGACTCTGCGCAGTTCTGTGAGAGATTGCTCAGGTGATGCTGTAATCGGCTCGCGGGACATAAATCCTTTAACAGGGGCATGACCAAGACCACTGCGTAAACCTTTGTGCAGGTCACGACGGGAAATGATACCAACCAGCCGCCCATCTTCAGTTACAGGGCAGCCTTTAAAACTGTGCTCTGAAAGCAACTCTTCAGCTTCGGTAATACTGGTATCACTTTTAATGGTCAAAACCGGTTTGGATGCAGCTTTTTCAGCGGTGACCGCAGGCGGCAGGTAATATTTAAGGAATTCTACCACCTGTTTCTTGACCTCTTCCAGCTCAACTCCTTTAAAATGTGCTGAAACAACTCCCGGGTAGCCTTTCACATTAAAGGGAGCCAGCAATTCCATTAAGTCCAGATCTTCATCTTTGGATCGGGCAGCCATGTATATGCTTTCTGTCATTTGAATAACGATAACTGTCAGACCCGCATCTTCAATCTCATCGAGCAGCTGCAGCAAAACGGCAGCCCCGTCAACATATTCATCCAGAATCGTGGTGCTGATTAAAACACGGCGCTGGTTCAACTCATAAAATTCACTGTTATGAAGTAGTTTTTCCAGAAGGTCTTTCTGGACATTAGTAAGAGGCGAACGCAGGTATTCCTTAATTATCCTTGTGCTGAGGCCGCTCTCCCAAAGATATGCCACTGCCCTGGCATCCCTGGAGGTAGAGATATCGTAGGTCAGGCAGCCGGTATCCTCATAAATGCCGAGAGTAAAAAGTGTCGCTTCGAACTC
>PWUG01000270.1 GCA_003562605.1 Syntrophomonadaceae bacterium
TCGATCTCCGACCAGATATGCATGGGCAAAATCGGAACCAGGACCTGGGGCATCCAGGCGATTGGCTCATCGGTGACAATCATAAGAGTATTTTCATCAATTACTTCAATTTCTTCCATCGACGCTACATAATCGTAAAAATAGCCAAGTTCGTTGTCGCGGATATACTTAAATGTGAACTTGACATCTTCAGCGCTGAAAGGCTCTCCATCGTGCCAGGTAACTCCTTCCTGGAGATAAAAAGTCCAGGCCAGCCCTTCGTCATCAACTTCCCAGTCGAGGGCCAGATTAGGCACAACATTTAAATCTTCATCCCAGCCGATCAGCATATTGTAATTTAAATACATAACCTCATAAGCAACAGTGGACCAGATTAACATTGGGTTCAGGCTTTCAATTTCCCTCATAAAACCAACTCTTAGCACGTGGCGCTCTTCTTCAACTTCCCCACAACCGGGGGCAAATAGCCCCAGGACCATAACAACAATCACAATAAAGGCAATTATTGTCAGTTTGCGCAAGTTCAAAACCTCCTTTTTTTAAACCCCTCAGAATAATTCTAAACCCAGATTTGCTTTGGCACCTCCTTGAATTTATCTTTTTTCAGCCTTAGCCTCTTCCAGAATAGCCTCGATCTCCAGGCATACGGGTTGTCCGAGTAAAACGCCGGGATGGTCGGCTATTATCTTTTTCATTTTTTCCCTGGCCGCGTCACGCACCGTGCGGCATCCCGAAGACTTCCACTCCTCAAATGGTGCATCAATGCCCAGTTTGCCGCTGTAAAGCTCTCCTTTGCGCAGGTAATCACGGGTATGCTCCTGGGCCAGGAAGTTGCCTCCATTCATTACTGATTTGATCACCTCGACACCGATAGAATCTTCACTGACCTCGATCCCGCCCTGCCTGTGGGTAACCATGCCATATATCTCATCATCGATGACCAGTTGTTCGGCGCTGGCCAGCAAACCGCCATTAAGCAGGCCCATTCCCGAAATAAAAGTAGCCCGGGCCAGAACCGGGTAAAGACAGTTAATCGCCCGCTCGTAGCCAGATTGAAGATCGGGTATAACAGAACCGGTATCCATCCCGTAAACACCTGATGGAAGGCCGTAATGCCTTGCCAGTTGGGCCACACAGGCACCGGAAAAACCGAGATCGGGATCTTTACCGCCTACAAAGCCGGTGCGCATATTCGCCCCAGCCAGGCGACAGGTATAAACCAGCGGCGTTGCTTTATTAACCAGGCGGGCCAAGGTCAAAAAGGCCAGTTGCTCGGCATTCTGCTGAACTAATCCGCCGGCCAGGGTAAGTGGGGCAGTCAAACCGCGGGTCGGGCAGGGCAGCATTGTTACCGGCAAACCTGAGCGGGCGCTTTCAATAATGGCATCACTGATATCTACAGGAAAATTTAAAGGGCTGAGCGGTGAAATTGAAAGCGTGCCCATCGGCTTCTGCCGTAGTTTATCCAGACCACCCCGCACAGCGGCAGCCAGCTTTATCAGGTAACGTATCTCCCAAACATCAGAAGCGGTACCGATATCGACAGGCTTAACAGTATTCTGCAGTGTATAGGCAGTCATGGCCAGCGAGGCGATTTCTTCAGGCATATCTGTCGGTCTGAGGCTAGGCACGACCATATCGAGATGAGTCAGTGAATCGCTGATGCGGATAAAGCTGACCAGGTCTTCGACAGTAGCTTCCCGAACTGTGTCATCAACCGGATCGAGCAGCACTGAGACGGAGCCAAAATTATGCGCGTAAGAGCGGGGGGCATCGGTAAGGGGCAGGATCTTACTTTCATCGATCCCGTACAGAGTAACCGGGACAGGGTCCATCAGGCAGTCTTCAACCAACTGGGAGGGTAAAAGAAGCCTTTTCCCGTCTTCCCGGCACCCTGCTGACAACAGGATCTCCCGGGCCTCTGCACCCTCGAATACTGCACCGGTTTCAGAGAGTAACTTCAGGGTTGAATCATGCATCAGCTGTAAGTCTGCAGCGGATAGTGGTTCAAATAACAAGCGATCACCTCTCCATATTGTTACGACTGTTTTAACATGGTCTTAATCTTTTTCACTCCGGCAATAGCGTCTGCAGCATAAGCATCGGCTCCAATTTTTAGGGCCCACTCTTCAGACAGTGGAGCACCGCCTACAATAACTTTAACCTGATCGCGAAGTCCTTTTTCTTTCAGCAGGTCGATTACCTTTTTCTGCTCCTGGATTGTCGTTGTCATCAGGGCGGATATACCAAGGATATCGGCCCTGCTCTCCTCAACGGCCTCGACAAATTTTTCTGAAGGCACATCCACCCCCAGGTCATATATCTCCATTCCGGTTGCCTTCATCATCATGATGACAATATCTTTACCAATTGAGTGCAGATCGCCTTTAACAGTCCCGATTACAACGCGGGCAGAGTCTTTTTGCTCAAGTTCCCGGCCTGCTTTCAAGTGCGGCTCAAGGTAATCGATAGCTCCGCTCATCGCTTCGGCAGCCAGCATCATATCCGGCAGATAATATTCACCTTCTTCGAATTTATCTCCGACCCGGTCGAGACCAACTGTAAGACCTTTTGTAATCAAATCCAGGGGGTTCATCCCGGCCCCGAGTCCTTTCTGAACCCATTCCAGGGCATCATTTTTACTCCCGACAAGCACTGCTGCGGTTATTTTCTGCAAAATCTCGTTCAAATTTAGTCCTCCTTAGAGATCCCTGAGTCTTGCTATTGCTGTAAGTAATATGTTGCCCCATATAATTGATCCCCCAATTTTCCAAACCTTTTGCATATAAAAAACAGCCGGCATTTTAAACCGAATCCAGATAATCTTTTAATCATCCTTTTCCAGCGCCAACTGTGAAACAACAGATAAATATTATAGTAATATTTTACAATTATTGCATATTTTATTTTTCATAATTATACCATATTTTCTTTCGACAATCTATATCTCTGCAAAAATTTTCTGGTGGGATTCGAATAACCAGGTAATGTATTTTAACGGAACTATACAGGGTATGTTATAATAATGTACAGTTTCAAATGGAATTGATAAGTAGAATGCTGTAATTAAAGCACACAGCAACAAATCGCTTGATTTAATGAAACTCACAGCATACCCCAAATCAGGCTTTATATTTAAGAAAGGGGTGTTACATTTGGCTGCTGTAAAGAAATTAAGCATGAGCTTACTGATTCTGCTGCTAATCTCTTTTTTAATTAGTTGTGGCGATCCTACAGCACAGCAGGAAGATGTCGATGAGGAATTGCCTGAAGAAACCGAACCTCTCTATGAGGAAGATACAAGGTTCGAGGATGATGAGCAACAAGAAACCGATGAAGGCCAGGCCAACAGTGAAGACAAATTGCCTTCTTCCGGCTCCACTTTTAAACATGAAGTAAATATTAAGACAGACGGTGAAATAACAGAAGGCCAGAGTGATGAGTGGCTGTTGGATGATAGTAATAGAAAAAGTAGTGACTGGTGGAAAAACTGAGGCATCTAACCAGAAGCTGCTCTACAACCTGTTCATATTCCCTGATTTAAAACCCTTTAAATCCAAAGTGACGTATAAAAAACCAAAATCCCTTATCCTGGCAGCAATATCTTCTCTCCGGGCCATAATCCACTTCATATCGGACTTATTTACTTCAATGCGGGCAAGGTTGCCATGACAGCGCACACGCAGATCCTCCTTTATGCCCATAAGCCGCAAATACTTTTCCGCTTCAGCGACCTGTCTTAACCTGGCTGTATCAAGCTTTTCCCCGTAGGGAAAACGGGTTGCCAGACAGGCTGCAGCAGGCTTATTCCAGGTCTTCAGGCCTGCCTTTTTGGATAATTCCCTGATTTCTGCTTTGCCCAGGGAAACCTCGAGGAGGGGACTGCGAATACCTAATTCGCGGATAGCACGCATGCCCGGACGGTAATCAGCCAAATCATCGGCGTTGGACCCGTCTAAAATAACCTTGAAGCTTTTGGTATTGGCAATTTCTGTAAGCTTTCCAAATATTTTATTCTTGCAAAAGTAACAGCGCTCGGCGGTATTAGCGCTAATATCCCGGTCGCCGGTTAAATCTATATTCAACACAAAGTGTCGAACCTGCAGCTTTAAAGCGAACCTGGCCGCTTCTTCAACTTCACCCGGCGGGCTTAAGGCTGATTTTACAGTCACAGCCATAACCTGTTCGCTGCCTTTTACCTGAACAGCTTTGGCCAGCAGGTATGAGCTATCCACTCCGCCTGAAAAAGCAATCAAAACCCTATCAAAACCTGCCAGCAGTTCCTCGATCTGTTTCTCTTTTTTTAACAACTCCTGAGGTTCTGTCAGTTCTTTCACGCTCATCAGCTGCTCCTTAAAATTAAATAACTTTTTTGCGGCTCAGCTCACCCCGCAGGTAGCCTATAAACTCCTCAGCTTTCTCCTTAGGCGCTTGTGTGACCAGGCTGACGCCAATGAAGAGCGTCACCGCAACTATCCCGCTCCAGACTCCGGGCCAAAGGCCCAGGGGCCTCAAGCCGCTGTATTGCAGTATAGTTGCAACCAGCCCGCCGATAATTACGCTGGCCAGTACCGCTGCAGCAGTGCCTCTTTTCCAGAAAAAACTGCCGATCAAAGCAGGGACCATCACTAAAAGGCCGGCGGAAGATGCCACTGAAAGAGCAGCAATCAGGTCAAGGCGCAGGGTAGCAAAAGCAAGTATTACCAGGGTAAAGAGAGGAACAAATATCCTTCCTACCCGGAGTTCTTTCTGCTCGTCGGAACAAACTGAAACAAATTTAAAAACGTCCCGACAAACCATTGAAGAAAGAGTCAATATAATCGAATTGACAGTAGAAATAGCTGCAGCGCTGATGCCCAGCATAACCAGCAAGGCAACTACTGATGGTACGATATTTAAACTGAGCAAAACCGGGGTAGCGCTATCGGCAGCTGTTAAATCCGGCAGCAGCAGGCGCGCTGAAAAACCCCACAGGATTGAGACAAGGGTATAGATAAAACCAAACACAAGAAAACCCATAACCATAATGCGCATTTGCCCCAGGGAACGAGGCATAAATAGACGCTGGCTAACCTGGGGATTGGAAAGGGAAAAGAAAAACCAGGGCAGGGTCAGGCCGAGAAAAGCCTTAAAGTTAAAAAACCCGGGTCCCGGTACTGCCAACCAGTCGGGATAACGGGCTTCAAGCTGGGTAAACATCCCACCGAAACCATCAAATGCCCGGTAGGCAATAAATATAACCGACAGGACTGCAACAGTCAGCATCACTGCTGCCTGCAAAGAGTCGGTCCAGGCCACGGCTTTAAGACCTCCGGTCCAGGTCCAGTAAACCGCAATAACAGCGGCAATAGCGACACCGGCCAGGTATGGAATGGCACCTCCCGATATCCCTTCCAGCAAAGCCCCGATACCGATAAGTTGAACCGCACTGTACGGAATCAGGAAAATTACCGCTGCCACGGCTGATACAAAAGCGACTGCCTTGCTCTGGTAACGATCACCGAGCATTTCAGTCGGGGTCAGGTAATTATAGCGTTTTCCGACCAGCCAGAACCGCGGGCCGAAGAAAGCCACAAGGACCAGTCCGGAGAGGTAAATCAATTCAAAACCAA
>PWUG01000146.1 GCA_003562605.1 Syntrophomonadaceae bacterium
CGTGGCAGTGGGCGGACATTGCCCATCGGCCACACTCTATTGGGTTGGTGCTTTGGTTCGTTGCCGTTTTCTTCTGCCATTAAAATGACCTCCTTTAGATTATTAAAAAACTGACAATTGCACAAGATCAATAACTTTAACATTGGCTCCTTCAATCACTTGATCTGCAACCTTTACCACTCTAAAAGTTCCTGCCGTTGCCAATTCCTGTTGCTCTTTAAAATATGGACTATAAGGACTCATATTAATTGATTTAGCTTTATTAAGTCTCAATAATACAGGAGCATTAAAATCAACGTCTCCGGCACCTGATATCGTTTCTTTAATCCACTTATCAGATTTACTAAATGAGCGTAACCCTATTTTAAATTTATGGCCGGGCTGTAATAATAAATCAGAATTCGCCCCCAATTCTTCAATACGAAAAATAGGAATATTATGAGTTGGAGCTTCATCCACAAGGTTAAGCATTGCCCGGGCGTCAGATCTATGAGTTTTCGGCATCTTTTTAAGATAATTTGCATTTCCCTTTAACATCGCGGTAGTGGTCTCTGAATAACCACTTCCTCCAGCTGTAAAAGATTGTAATTCCCATTCAAACCTACCCATCCTCCCCCAACTGGCGGGCCTATCCTTGAGAAGAGGCTGATGCAGCAAGTTCTTAACTTTAGTATCAACTTTTGTTGCGGGCGAAACAGGCATCCTATACGCCGCTTGTAACTCTTTATACCGGGCTGAGTTAGCTGCTTTACTTCTGGCAAAACTCTGAATCGTGCCCGCCTTATCAGCGCCAAGCCTACTGATGTACCGCGAATGATGATTACGCAGGTCTGATAATTTCTGGTTCTTGCGCTGTAATCCTTTATATGCATTTTTCTCTGATAAACTCCTGTTATCTTCAAACGGCCTATTTGATTTATTTAGTGTTGCTTCCTTATTAGGATCGTACTTATCAATATAAACTGAAATCGTATGCAAGCAATTAGGGTGCACCGGGCAATAATCATCGTGCCATAATGGATAGCGCTTATCATCTTCGTTTATGGTATAGACTCTTCCTTGCAACGGTGCACATAATTCACAGGTTGGGGAGTGCTCTGATAAATGTATTAATTTATACCCCAATCTTTTTGCCCTGAGTAGCGTGCCCTGTGTTGTAGCTTCTCTTGTTGTGGTTCTGGCTACCATGGTGCAATAATTATCAAGGCCCCACTTCCTGCCAGCTTTATCTGTGAATTGAGTTAATCCTCTTCCTTGCAATTCCCCAACCATGCTCTTTGTTGACTGCTTAATTGTAGCCCCGGTAAATTGACGACGCAAACTTTCATCCATTCCAACCTGTCTGAATTCATCCGCCATCTGCCTACCGACCTGAGCAAGGGCCACATCTACATTATCTCGCATATTATAGGCAAGGGTTTCAATCGCTTCTCTGTGCATCATTGAAAATGCCTTATCCCCATACGCCCCACCTAAACCTGTGGGGTTTGCATAGAGGGAGGATTTAAAAGCATCGTCCCACCCCTTACGATATTCTAAAGGAACGTTTTGCTCAATCCAACCATCATTATACGAGTGCAGTTCTTTTAAAGTTGTCAAAGAACTATTCAATGCCTCTTTAGCTGCTCTACTACTTCTACCGGCAGTTTCGAGGGTATGGACATGGTCAACTAAATCCCGCGTGCCTTGTTGCATAACACGCTGATAAGCGTCAAGTGGTAATAGTGGTGAATGTTCTGGTAATGCCATTATTAACTACCACCTTCTGGTTCTGGTGCAGGCTCATCACCAAATAAATCTAAACCTTCCCGTGCCCCTGCTGCTCCTTCTTCAGGTGCGGATGCGGTTGCCTGCCCTGCTCTATCGTTTTCTATCTCCTGCATCTCATTTTCAAGTGCTTCACCTTCAAGATTATCAAGACGCCGAACAGCTGACTGAATTGAGGTTGTGGGTTCTCCGCCTGTCCTGAGCTGTTCAATTTGTGCTTGCTCGTATGGATCGTCTGGTATTCCATCTGCCCATTCAAGCCGTAAGTCAAATTGGTCTGGTGCAGCCCCATCTCCATGAACAGCATCAAGATGGAGTGCTGTTTTTACTACATCTTTTATTGCTTCATCAAAATAAAGTTTCTTCCTGTTAATCTTTGCCAGCAACCGAATCAATCTAAACTTTAAAGCTCTGCCTGATTCAGCCGCCCCACTCTTATTCATTCCGAAAGCATCGGGGGAAGTCTCAGAAACTAAAAAGGCTATTTCAAGTAGTTTATCTATTTGCTGAAAAGCCGCGTTGAGTTCAGCGTCCCAAGTCAGGTAACGGGGCAGATCCCCTCTCACTGTCTGGTCTTGATTATCTATTTCAAGCGCTTCAAAATCTTCCTTCTCAATATACCAACGTCCTGTATTTGGATCTTCTTTCATAATCCCCGGAGGTAAGATCAGGCGCGGACTTTCATGCTTATCAAGCACCCGACTGATTCTACTAATTCTATTATTAAGTTCATCAAATATACCTTCCAAATCATAATAATCTGATATCCCCCAAAACATGTCCTCCAACCGCCAGTTAGGATTGAAAGTAAACAGCAGTCCCGGATAACCGGTATCTTCTTGTTCTTCTAATTCTGTATATTCAGGGAACAGCTTTAAATTAACCTGTTCCTTTAGAGACCTTCTATCGTCATCAAGCAACCATAATTCGTGCTCAACCTGTCCCGGTAATTGTCTTTCTAATTTAAGATAACTTCTGCCTTGCTTGGCTGCTATCCCACTTGGAGCAACCCGAACATGCCCAAATACCCCACCCTGCATATTCCTGACATTATCCCCACTTAATATCGGCCAGAAGCATGACGGTGAAGCCGGTTCAATTATTGAGTGTGGAGTGTCATCTTTCCACTCCTGCATCACCCCATGCCTGACTTTATAAATAACCTCCCCCCGCCAAGAACTGGAAAGTGCCATTTCATAGTTTAGGGAATTAAGTTTATTAGCTTCAATAAGAGCGTCAAGTTGTTTTTGTTCTACACTTACAGGATCTTCATTCGCTGAATATTTTACTCCTTCTCCAAATAACATGTCTGCTGATACCTTACTAATAAGACCAGCGAAGTTACAAACCACATAGACAATTGACTTGTCTTGAGATTTCTCAATCCAATTCTGTATACGCTCATAAACCTCCTGATGCTGCCCTTTAAATAAATACCGGGAACGCTTATAATTTTCTAAACGCTCCTTCGACTGATCATCGTCAGGAGGCCATACATCGGTGGCTAATTCCCCTATTTGTATATATGGCACTTTGATTCTCCTCCCTTAATAATTACATACCAGCAGGCTTGCTTGAGAATACCCTGCCGCCTCTACGCTTGCCCATCTTTAATAAGGCTTGACTCATTGCATCAACCTGATCATCGTTTGAAGCATTAGGAAACCCTGCACATTCCTTTATAAAATCCCCCACCCAAGGTGCTATGGCCGGGTGGGGTAAATAAACATTACCTGACTCTATTTCTGGTGTGACTGCGTAAGCCCTTGCTTCTTTGCTGCCCTGTGGTGTGACCGCGAGCAGACCAGCCACTTTACTTTTAAGTGTTGAAATAACAGCTGGTCCATTCGCTTTATCCTCCACCCATTTAGCTTTAGCTTCAGGGAAGCGTTTTGTCATTGCTTGCACAGCATTACAGGTACTTACAAAATCTCGCCGTTCTTTATCCTGATCTATTAGGTATTTATTGGCGCCTCTCTTCTTCCACACTTGACCACAAACATAAGAAGAAGTTTCCGTGTCTTTAAAAGCCATGTCCCAGCTTTGAGCTGTTTCTTCTATAAGATGATCTGCTGGTATCTGCTCTGGCTCAACGTAAATTTCTTTTCCATCTTCCCCTCTCAATTTAACAGCTGGGAGAATAGTATCAGCGGGCTTCCAAAATTTCCACCACCAAGGCTTAAAGATGCCACCTTCAAGTGGGGTTGGGTTCTGCTGGTATAATGCTGACCAGTCGTATGTGCCTGCTGTTGATTTAATTCCTTTCAAAGCATGACTTGAATATTTATTGGGCCAAAGCGGCTCACCAGGTTCTCTTATATCTTCAGAGTGCAGTTCCCCTTCAGCTATGGCAGGGAGATTTAAAACCACCCACTGATCTGCTTCCGGATCAGATTTAGCAAGCTCCAATAATCGCCCCGCTAAATCATCTTCATGCCAGCGAGTCATAGTTAATAATATACAAGCATCTTTTTCAGCTCTGGTGTAGAAAGTTGAAGTGTACCAATCATATACTTTTTGTCTGTAGGTGGTGGAGCTTGCTTCTTCCCTATTCTTAACAGGGTCATCAATAATACCATAATCAAACCCCATACCTGTTATAGCGCCCCCCACACCGGCATTCTTATAAACACCTTTTCTGCCCACCACTTCAAATATATCTGAATTACGAAGCCAAGTACCATGAGCAACACTAACCACATTAGAACCCCATAGGGTTGTTTCAGGGAAAACATTTACGTATGAAGGCTCATCAATTATTCTCTGCACATCTCTATTTAATCTTATTGAAAGCTCTGCAGCATAAGTACAGGAGATGACGCTTGCGTCAGGTTGCTGGCCTAAAATGAAAGCGGGCAATCTGCGCGACACTTGTTCTGACTTACCATGACGTGGAGGCTCAAATATCATTAAACGCTTAATATCCTTTTTCACCCACATATCCAAATACCGGGCAACCAGCTCATGGTGCCAGTTCACCTCGTATTTAGGGAAGGTGTAAAGAGTAAAATCCATTAACCTCCGGCGGGCCTTCTCAGCTCTTATCTCATTCAGAGATGGCAGATGATTCAGCGTCCGCTCTGTCAAGCAAGTACTCAAGCTCTTTCAACTCCTCATCACTCAGCTTGGATAAATCAGGCTTATAGTAAGAGGCAGCTTCAATCGGACCGCCACCTTTACCGGTTAGTTCAGTTGACCTTTTATCGCACTGTCCAAGTATCTGCTTCCCAAGCCATATTTGCATAGTTACATTTCCCTTATTGGCTGACTTCCACTGCAACCTGCGCAAAGATGATTTTCCTTGTGCTGAGTGTCTTTTATAGTACTCCAAAAAACCATCATGTCCTTCTTGCTTTAATTTATTATTCAAAGTTTCATATGTCATTCCTAACATCGCCGCGCACTCTTCCCCAGTACATAACATCGCACATAATTTTTCAAGTTGTTCATAATCTATTTTTTTTGCAGGCCTTCCGCCTTTATGCACTGTCAATTTAGTACATTTAGTACTTTTTCTTTTAGTTGGTTTGTTAGTTGGCTTATTACTTTTAGTTCGTATGAACATGATATTTCGCCTTCCTGATCTGCACTCCTAAAATAATTAAAAAAGATTTTAAAAAAGACTTGATTTTTTTGTAGGATGCCTTTATAATATAAATATAAGGCATAAAAACAGAGAGGGAAAGAAAGACCTGCTTGTTGTGAATACTCGCCCGTTTCACCATGGTCATATTCTCTTCCCCTCTCCTCACAAGGAGGTAAGCTATGGATCAGACTTACACTTTCGTCTATATTATAA
>PWUG01000399.1 GCA_003562605.1 Syntrophomonadaceae bacterium
TCGTGGAGGTCAGGGTACCAGCCTTTATCAGCATCCAGGTCATAATAACGCACCTTGCCCTGAGCCAGTTTTGTTGCTGACTCATAGGTTGGGTAACCCGGATTGGGAATGAGCACCTCTTCGCCAGGGTTGACGAAAGCCATGGAGGTATGAACAATGCCTTCCTTTGACCCTATCAACGGCAATATTTCATTATCAGGATTCATATCATTTTCCATACAAAAATTTAAAAAGCTACTCTATTGCTAACTTAGCAGAATATTGGTAATTATTGCTACCAGTATTGTGGTTTTTTTATAATAATCTTTTGTGCGACTCTTTACAGCCCTGGTGATTATGATAACTCACTACAGAAAGAGAGATGATATAAATGGAAATCAGCTACTGGGAAATCGCACTAAGACTGGGACTGGCTGTTATTTTTGGCGGGCTGGTGGGGTTTGAACGGGAAACCCACAACCGGCCGGCAGGTTTCAGAACCCACATTCTGGTCTGTACCGGTTCAGCCCTGATCATGATGGTATCGGCATATGGTTTTCTGAACGAATTTGGGGCCAATTACCAACTTGATCCTGGCCGTATAGCCGCCCAGGTAGTCACCGGGATTGGCTTTTTAGCCGCCGGCACTATCCTGCAGCAAAGGGGCAGTGTTAGGGGGCTGACTACAGCCGCTTCTATCTGGGTTGTCTCGGGTATCGGCTGGCAACGGGGATCGGATTTTATGCCGGGGCAGCAATGGCTACCCTGCTAGTATTAATCAGCCTGCTATACCTGGGACGTATAGACCGCAAACTTCTTCAGAAGCGCAGAATAAAAATTCTCCAGGTAAAGGCAGTTGACCAACCCGGCCTGCTGAGCAGAGTCACCGGGGTAATCAGCGACAGTAAATTAGATATACGCAAAGCCTACCTCAAAGCACATGAGTACGATTCTTCGCTTGAGCAGGAAATTGTCGAGATTGAAATGACCGTCGTTGCCCCGCAAAACTACCAGGAACATATTCTGTTTAGCCGTCTATCCGCGCTAAAAGGCATCTTGGAGATTATCTGGCAAGGAGAAGACATTCCGGTCTATAAGATTGATAAAGAGAACTAATCAGTATAGGTGGCTACCTTTAGGCCACCAACCCTTTTGCACCACCAGGCAAGCTGTTTGGCACTTGGCGGTTTGTCATAAGACAAGTGAAACGTCCCCCTGCCTTGTGATCAAAATCCATAAGCCAACCTACCTTTCCCTGCCCCGCGAATCAATATATTCAGCAATATCTTCAGCAGCAGTTTTACCATCAGCCATGGCACGAACAACCAGTGATTGGCCGCGGGTCATATCACCTGCTGAAAAAATACCTGGCATACTGGTCATATGCCTGTCATCAACCGTCAAGTTGCCCTGTTGATCACGCACCAGATTAAGCTGGTCAGCGAGCGGATCTGGACCGGGCCCGAGAAAACCCATCGCCAGGATGGCCAGGTCTGCATCAACTTCAAATGAACTGCCTTCAATTTCTACAGGAACTTGCCTGCCGCCCTCACTAACCCATTCTACTTCACTGCAGTGGAGCCGCTTGAGCCTTCCTTCGACATCGCCTTCAAATTTCTTTGTTGTTACAGACCAGCGCCTGATTCCACCTTCCAGGTGGCTGCTAGAGACCCGTTCAATTCTAGGCCATAATGGCCAGGGGGTGTCTTCAGGCCGGGATTCGGGCAACCTGGGCAATATTTCAAATTGGTAGACATTTTTAGCACCCTGGCGTAGAGCTGTGCCCAGGCAATCAGAACCAGTATCACCACCACCGATAATGACCACATTTTTATCTTTTGCGGCAATATCTTCGCCGTGCAGCAGCGGTTCCCCTGTGATTCTCTTGTTCTGCGACCTTAGAAACTGCATGGCAAAGATTACGCCATCCATGTCGCGCCCGGGAATATCAAGGTCACGGGGCAGCTGGGTACCACCGGTTAACAGCACTGCCTCAAAACGCCTTATAAGATAGTTGAATGAGATGTCGCTGCCAACGTTGACCCCGCATTCAAAGATAACCCCTTCTTCCTTCATTAAGTTGATCCGCCGCCTGACAATATCTTTCTCAAGCTTAAAGTTAGGAATACCATAGAAGAGCAGGCCGCCGGGATTTAAATCCTTTTCATAAACGGTCACATTAAAGCCAAATTTATTAAGCCGTTCGGCGGCAGCCAGTCCAGCCGGTCCTGATCCAATAACAGCAATATGTTCAGAACGTCGTGCCCCAGGCGGCTGTGGTTTAACCCAGCCCTCGGCAAAACCTTTCTCAATGATCATTTTTTCAACCTGGCGGATTGTCACCGGTTGATCATGAATGCCTTTTACACATGAACCCTCGCATAATGCCGGGCAAATCCTGGCAGTAAATTCCGGAAACGGGTGAGTGGAGAGCAGTAGTTCTAAGGCCTCCTCCCATCTATCTTCGATGATGAGCTCATTTATCTCAGGAATTACATTGGCCAGGGGGCAGGCATAACCATGGCAAAAAGGAGTCCCGCAGGACATACAGCGGGCCGCCTGTTCACGTATTTCTGCAGCGGTTAATGTGGTTTCAACTTCACCATAATCACCTATCCGCTCGTTTAAATCGCGGTAGCCAGGCTCTTTCCGGTTGACTGGTTGCGGTTTGCTTTTTGTCATTATATTTCTCCCGGTTTTTGTTTAGTTGTCCTGCGGAAGCGCTCTCTCTACTGCTTCGTCTTCACTGGTCATTTTACCCAGGACCCGCCGGTATTCCATGGGAAATACCTTGATGAAATAGGGCAGGCAATCTCGCCAGTTGTCAAGAATATAGCGGGCTTTTTCACTGCCGGTATACCGGAAATGCTTTTCTAACATACTGCGCAGCTCAGCAACATCCTCCTGTTCGGAAAGCGGTTCAAGGTCAATCATCTCAAGGTTGCAGTTCAGATCAAATATCCCCTGCTGGTCATAAACATAAGCGATACCCCCGCTCATACCCGCACCGAAATTAACGCCGGTTGAACCGAGAATTACAACCCGGCCACCGGTCATATATTCACAGCCGTGGTCACCGACACCTTCCACAACTGCTTCTGCCCCGCTGTTGCGAATTGCAAAACGTTCACCAACCCTGCCATTGGCATAGAACTCCCCACCTGTAGCACCGTAAAGAAGTACGTTTCCGGCGATGATATTCTTAGCTGGGTTAAAACTGCTTTCCTGAAACGGTCTGATGATAATCTTTGCACCTGAAAGGCCTTTCCCGACATAGTCATTAGCTTCACCTTCCAGGTTCAATGTCATTCCTTTAGATGTGAAAGCACCGAAACTCTGGCCGGCCGAACCTGTAAAGTTTAAGGTTATTGTGTCATCCGGCAGACCTGCACTTCCGTACTTAGAGGCAATCCTGTTGGAGATGATCGTCCCTGCAGTCCGGTTGCTGTTTCTCATCACTGAGTTAACTGTGACCGGATTGCCGGTATTAATTGCATTCTCAACTTCAGGCATAAGTTTATAATCAAGGGCTTTTCCCAACTGATGATCCTGGGGCCTGGTACAGCGGATTTCTTCTTTCGGCGCTTCAGGTTTATAAAGAACCCTGCTTAAATCAATTTTAGCAGATTTCCAGAACTTAACATAACGGTTTTGTTCCAGTAAATCCGATCTCCCTACAAGCTGATCAACCGTGCTGATACCCAGGGAAGCCATAATGGAACGAAGTTCTTCGGCAACAAATAACATCAGGTTTTCGACATATTCAGGCTTTCCACTAAAGCAGCTGCGCAGATCACGGTCCTGGGTAGCCACCCCGACCGGGCAGCTGTTTGAGTGGCAACCACGCATCATTACACAGCCGCAGGCTACCAGGGCAGCAGTAGCAAAACCAAACTCTTCCGCCCCGAGCATTGCCCCTATGGCGACATCTCTTCCGGTTTTCAGGCTGCCGTCCACCTGCAGCCTGACCCTGCTGCGCAGGCCGTTGATAATAAGGGTTTGATGTGTCTCGGAAAGGCCCAGCTCCCAGGGCACACCGGCATGTTTGATAGAGGAAAGCGGTGCCGCACCGGTTCCGCCATCATAGCCGCTGATCAAGATCATATCGGCATGGCCCTTGGCTACGCCCGCTGCAACTGTGCCTACTCCTACCTCTGAAACCAGCTTAACGGAAATCCTGCTTTCCGGATTGGCATTTTTTAAATCATAGATCAGCTGTGCTATATCTTCGATCGAATAAATATCATGATGCGGCGGCGGGGATATTAAAGTAACCCCGGGTGTTGAGTGGCGCACCTTGGCAATCATCTCGTTAACCTTGTGTCCCGGCAGCTGGCCTCCCTCACCCGGTTTTGCGCCCTGGGCAATTTTAATTTGCAGCTCTTTCGCATTGGCCAGGTATTCTGCAGTTACCCCGAAACGCCCGCTCGCTATCTGCTTGACTGCACTGCTGCGATCGCCACCATCAGGATGCGGCTTATACCTCTCAGGATCTTCCCCGCCTTCTCCGGAGTTGCTTTTTCCACCAAGCCTGTTCATAGCCAGGGCCAGGGTTTCGTGGGCTTCCGGACTAAGTGACCCCATCGACATTGCTCCTGTAACAAAGCGCTTGACTATTTCAGGTGCCTCCTCAACCTCTTCAAGCGAGATCGGTTTTTTAGTTTTAAAATTAAGCAAACCACGCAGGGTTGATTGTTTCTCATGCTGGTTATTAATCAGCTCTGCATACTCCAAATACTGGTCATAGTTATTGCTACGGACGGCATGCTGCAGCAGGCTGATCGACTGAGGTGTCCAGAGGTGACGTTCACCGTCAGCACGGTAGGCATAATGACCGCCGGAAGGAAGGATATCAATACTGTTCTGGCGGTATGAATCCGGTTGAGCCTGCTTAAAACGCAGATTTACTTCCTCAGCAATTTCATCCAGACCAAGTCCCCGAATCCGGGAACTGGTTCCTTCGAAATATTTATTTATAAGCTCATCGTTCAGGCCTACTGCTTCAAAAACCTGTCCGCTTCTATAACTGCGCAGCGTTGAGATGCCAATTTTAGACATAACCTTTAAAATACCTTTACGGAGGGCTTTAACATAGTTTTCCATCGCTTTCTGGGGCGATACAACCCTGTCAAGCCGGCCAGTTTCCGCAAGGTGGGCTACCGTTTCGAATGCAAGGCAGGGGTTAATAGCTGAAGCACCGTAACCAAGCAGCAGGGCCATATGCATAACTTCCCGCGCTTCAGCGCTCTCAACCAGGATCCCAATTCCCGTTCTTAAGCGGCAGCTTATCAGGTGGCGGTTAACTGCGGCAACAGCTAAGAGTGAAGGTATGGGTGCCATGCCGGGATCAAGATTGCTGTCAGTTAACACTACCAGCCCGTACCCGGTTTCAACTGCTTCCTGTGCCTTCAGGCAAAGATCTTTTAGTGTTTTTTCAAGAACCTTCCCATCACCACCGGCTGGAAACTGCATTTTTAACCTGGCACTCTTAAAACCTTTTTCATCAAGACTGCACAGCCTGGCCAGATCTTCATTGGAAAGTATGGGATGACTTAGCTTGATCA
>PWUG01000411.1 GCA_003562605.1 Syntrophomonadaceae bacterium
CCGTCCAGCGTATCTGCTTTCCCATTTAAGTTTTCGAGGCTCAATAAGCTTCAGCTGCTCGCTTTCGGCCCACTTGCTCGCCTACCTACGCTTAAACCTCACTGTCACCAGTAAGGCTCCAAGGCTGGCTACAGGCTGTTGGCTAATCTTTACCTGACGGGATTCTCACCCGCTATATGATGCGACCTTGCTCAGCCGCACGGACGGTTCTTTTGTGTTACTAAAAGGCGGTTTGATAGAGATAGTGAAATAGGGCTTAAGTAGAATCTATTTTATAATAATTCATTGCAATTTATAATAATTTATAGTATTTTATAGATGGGAGAGCAGATATTGGCCAAGGAAGACTTATACCAGACCTCTTATATACGACAAAAAGCAAAAAAAGGTGAAATTACGATAAGTGGCCATGCCCTTGAAAATATGGGTCTCAGGAAAATTAGGCTCGATGAGACCATTGAAGCGGTTATTCACGGCAAAGAAGTTGACATTCAACAATTCGAAGGGAAAATGGCCAGAGTAACTTTCCAGGAATCAACCGAAGGAGATTCAAGGTTTGCAGTTGTTGTAGCTGTTGATCATCCAGAAGTAGTTGTAGTAACGGTGTTTAATTTTAGTGAAGAAAAATTTGAATATATTGAAGGTCAAAAACGCTGGAGGCGTAAGAAATGAAATGCGTAAAATGTAAAGGCGAGATGAAAGAAACAAATACAACTTTTAATTCGAAATGGGGAGATTACACAGTAGCAATAAGTGGAATTAAAGGTTACAAATGCGATAAATGCGATGAGTTGGTGTTTAGTGTAGAAGAAGCAAGGATGATCCAAAATATTACTGCCGGTCTGGCTGATTTTAAATCATCAGAAAAACCAGATTTGCTTAACGTTCAAGAAGTTGCCGATTTGCTAAGGGTTAGCAATCAAACCGTTTATAACATGCTGAAAGATGGGCGTCTTTCAGCGTCTAAGGTGGGTAAAGAATGGCGGTTTGCAAAAGATGAGGTTTATGAAGCTATGAGAGGTAATAATCCGATAAGTGTAGCGGCCAGAGGCGGATCTTTATATGATAAAGACCGAGAGTTTATAGAAAAAGTAATGGAAAATGAGGAGTAATGCTTTATCATGGGCAGCTATTTGCCACCAGATGTTAGAGCGAGCAATATACTACGCGAGCTGGAGATTAACAAACCTCCGACTTCAGTTGAAGATATCTGCAGGCACTTTGACATTGAATGTGTTTTAGATGCTGATATTGAGGTTGAAGCTTTTTTAATAATTGGTAAAAATAGAAGTAGACCTCTGATTGCGGTTAAAGCAAACCAGCAATATGAAACCAGAGTAAAATTTAGCCTGGCCCATGAACTGGGTCATTTTATTATTCCTGAGCATCAAGGCCCAAAGTATTTATGCACTTTAGGTGACTTAAACGATTACCATGAAAAAAGTGCCGAAATAGAAGCGAATCAATTCGCAGCTGAGCTGCTTATACCTTGTCAATGGCTAACTCCGGAAATTAGACGTCATGATGTAACCTTAAATATGCTTAAAACATTCGCTGAAAAATTTGAAACATCACTTTCTTCTACAGCTATTAAAGTTGCCGGTTTATGCTCGGATCGGATAGCGGTTGTATTTGCCTAAAATGGACAGATAAGATGGCATAAAAAATCAGAGTCGTTTGATCTATATCTTGCACCGGGAAACCTAAAAAGCTTAAGCATAGCTTCAAGGCTTTATCAAGAATCAGCAATAAATATAGAAGGCTCCGGTTTGGTTCCACTTGATGCTTGGTCATTTGATGACCGGCAGTATAATGAACTGTACGAAGAATCGTTATACATGCCATTTCTAAATTCAACACTGACAGTTCTGCGAATACCCTGTGACGAATTTGAAGAACGATCTGATGATTGGTAGTATCTGTTATGGTTTCCTGGGAAGCGGAGTTTGGAGGTGACCATCGTGGTAGACAAAAGCGCAAATAACTTTACTCCTGCTGTTGCTGTACCACCAGGAGAAACTATCAGAGAAAATATGGGTTATTTGGGTATAAACCAGAAAGAGCTGGCAGCTATGCTTGGTACTACAACAAAGCAATTGTCAAATATTCTAAATGGACTTGCTCCGATTACTCATGATATAGCCTTAAAGCTGGAATCCGTAATTGGTCTCAGCGCTGAACTCTGGATGGAACTGGAGTCAAATTATCAGGTGAACAAGATAAGATAAAAGGCATTTCTGGAGAAGATCAGAAAGTATAAAAAGATAAGCGGTTACAAAATATTTGCTTATTATCGACAAGGAAATACTTTGGTTAATTTGAAGAACTTGCCGGCAATGCTGGTCTGCAGTATTAGGGTCAGGTCTTGAAATATCACTTTTTTACAGAATTTGTTTTCAGTTTAAAATAAAACTTATTTTTCAAGACCTGACCCCATGATTTTATCCACTAGTGGCGGATTACAGCGACGAATTCGGGCAGGATTTTGAATTTGAGGATACTGCCAACCTTGACTTCTCTTTCCGGGTGGATATGAGTTTGCAGGTCATATTGCCGGCCACTGCTGCCGGTGACTGTTACTTCAGCATCGTATGCTTCTCCTGTGTAAATCAGCTCTTTGATCACGCCTTTAATAACACCATCTTCAGCCAGCTCCAGGCCATCGGGGCGAATGGAAATATTAATCTCTTCACCGGGTTGATGTCCGTGGGTATGGTGACAATTAAAGGAACCAATGTCTGTTTGCACCGAGAATGCGTCGCTGCCAATCACTCCTGTTAAAAGGTTGCTCCTGCCAACAAAATTGGCCACAAAAACATTATCGGGATATTGATATACCTCACGAGGAGTTCCGATCTGCTGGATAAGCCCTTCGTTAATCACTACAATCCGGTCTGAAATAGAAAGAGCATCTTTCTGATTATGCGAGACAAATATGGCCGTTGTTCCAGACTCTTTTAATATCTTCTGCAACTCAACCCGCATCTGCATCGTCAAATCGGCATCGAGATTACTAAAAGGTTCGTCGAGTAGAACAACTACCGGTTTACGGTTTAATGCTCTGGCCAGCGCAACTCTCTGCTGCTGGCCTCCGGAGAGTTCGTGGGGAAACCGTCCTTCATAGCCGGTAAGGTTGACCAGTTCTAATACTTCGCGGGCTCTTTCCTCCCGATCCTCTCCTTTATAGCCGAAGGTGATATTATTTTTTACATTTAAGTGGGGAAATAACGCGTAGTCCTGAAAGACCATCCCCACACTCCTTCGCTCCGGAGGCAGCCAGTAGTCGCAGCTGTTGACCAGTTGATCAGCTAAATAGAGTTGGCCGGAATCGGTTTTTTCGAAACCGGCGATAATTCGCAGCAGAGTTGTTTTTCCGCAGCCGCTCGGCCCGAGCAGCGTCAGGATCTCACCCTTTTTAATAGCGAGGGTTATGTTGTTAACTGCCGGTACAGTTGATCCCGGATAGGTTTTGGATATATTTTGCAGTTCTATATCAAACACTATCGAATACCTCCCTAATATTTACTGAGCATCAGCTTTAAAGGAAACAGAGATACGATTACAACCAGTAATGCCGCTGGCGCAGCCATATGATAAACAGCTTCGCTCGCTTCAACCCACACTCTTACTGCCAGGGTGTCAAACCCGGGCGGTCTGAGCAACAAGGTCGCCGGCAACTCCTTGATGGCGCTGACGAACACCAGGCCTCCTCCGGCGAGAAGGCCGGGAGAAATCAGGGGGACAATAACCCTGGTAATTACCTTAAACGGCCCTAAGCCTAAGTTGCGAGCCGCTTCATCAATGCGCGGCGATATCTGACTGAGCGAAGCGTCGCCATACTGCATCGCCTGGGGTAGAAATCTGATTACGTAAGCAATGGAAATCAGGAAAAAGGTGTTATATAACCATGGAATGTAGTTGTTGAAAAGATAAATCAGACCCAGGGCTACGATAACTCCAGGGAGTGAATAGCCCGATGAGCTGAGTTTGCTGATCAGATCCGACATTACCGAGGGATATCTTGACCTAAGGTATATAACCGGCAGAGCCAGGAACATGCAGATAAGAGCCGCTAAACCGGCAACCTGAATACTATTTACGGTGTAAACCCAAAAATTGCTCCCTATTGCGCCAAGACTGATTCCCTGCACAGTCCAGTAAAACAGAATTGCCAGCGGTAGTAACACTGAGAGCATAAAAATGCATAAAACCCAGATTAAACCGGGCAAGCGCCAGCCTTTCAGATCGATCGGTTCAGCGGCTCGGTAGGTTCCGGAAAACTGGTAGAACCGTTGTTTGCGACGATTAGCTGATTCAATCCACAGAAAGAGCAGGGTTAGCACGATAAGCACAGCGCTCAGGATCGATGCCGACTGTCGATCAAAACCATCCATCTGGTAATAGATGGCTGCCGTAAAGGTATTGTAGCGCAACAAAGCTACCACACCGAATTCAGAGAGGACACAGAGAGCAGTTAGTATTGCCCCGGCGCCAATAGCGGGGCGTAATAGGGGCAGGTTCACCTTCCAGAAGGTACTCCAGGTGTTTAAGCCTAAGGAGCGGGCGGTATCTTCATGGCTGCGGTTCAAGCGGCGCAGTGAGGCCCCGACAACCAGAAAAACATAAGGAAATTTAAACATGCTCAGAACAATTAGAACACCGCTAAAGGAGTATACATTTAAGGGTGAAGCCCCGGCACCCAGAGTTTGATTTATCCAACCTGTGGGGCCGAATACCATTATATAAGCAACCGCGCCAACATAGGAGGGAAGCATCAGGGGCAGGGCAAATATCCACTGCCATAATTTACGCCCGGGGATGTTGCATCGGTAAACCAGCCAGGCCAGCGAAACACCCAGCACAATACTGACCAGAGTTGTCGCTAAGGTGATTGTTAAAGTATTGTAGAGCAACCCTGGGATCCTGGTATCAAGCAGCCTTAACCAGCGGTCACTGCCAGCTGTTACCGACTGCAGAATTACATAACTGATCGGTATGAACATGAGTAATGCAACAGTCAGCCCAATCAGGGTGAGTGCGAGATCGGGTGGACTCTCCTTCCATAATCTGCTCCATAACCCGGATATTTTTGGCATTATCTCAGATTGAAAGCTATCACATTGTTCTTCCTCGTTTATTCGCATGTTTGTATCGCTCATGGTATACTCCTTTGGGTCTAAAAAAATCAGTTATCTTAAATCGAGATCAAGGCCGGCTTCTTCGATTAACAGCCTCGTATCTAAAAAATACTCACCTAATTGGTACAACGGCATATCATGAACTTTATAGTCGCTGATAGCGGCGGCTTCTCCAATGGCCTCAATGTTTGGATTAATGGGCACTTCCATAGAGGAATATGAGAATTCTCGCTGGTTTTCGGGTAATAATATCCATTCGATAAAGATACGGGCATTGTTACGATTTGGTGAATTTTTAATCATAGCGACACCAGCGCCGTTTACTACAGCTCCCATTTGGTCTTGGCCCTGGTCGGGATAGATTACCCCTACATTATTGTTAGTAGGCTCTTGCAG
>PWUG01000006.1 GCA_003562605.1 Syntrophomonadaceae bacterium
GTCGGCAATTCTATTAAAGGCAGTGGTTCTTTTTTCCGAATGTTGAATCGGAATAAAAAAAGTGTGGCCCTTAATTTGAAAACTGAAGAAGGCCGCGCTGTTATAAGAAAACTTGCAGCCAGATCTGATGTGCTGGTTGAGGGTTTTCGGCCGGGGATGATGGATCGGCTTGGTTTGGGTTACCGGGATCTAAGCTCAATCAACCAGGGTTTGATCTATGCCGCAATAAGTGGATATGGTCAGGAAGGGCCCTACCGGGAAAGAGCAGGCCACGACATTAACTACACGGCGCTGGCAGGACTGCTAGAGCTCAGCGCCGACGAAAACACCCCCCCGGTTATGCCGGCAGTACAGATCGCCGATATTGCCGGAGGTTCTTTAATGGCCTTAAGCGGAATTATGATTGCTTTATATGGGCGGCAGCAGAGCGGAAAGGGCCGGTTTGTCGATGTGTCAATGACCCGCGGGTTACTGCCCTGGTTGATTTACGCCGCTTCAGGTTTAAACGGCCCGGAAGATCCACCCAGGCGCGGCCGGGGACATCTTACCGGCGCTTATGCCTGTTACAATATCTACGAGACAGCCGATGGAAAATATATGAGTCTGGGCGCACTGGAACCGCTTTTCTGGCAGAGGTTCTGCGAAACGGTCGGCAAAGAGCAGTGGATTCCACTACAGTTTGATCAGAACTGCCGGATAGAACTGATCAATGAAGTCGCTTCGCTTTTTAAAAATAAAACCAGAAATGACTGGGAAAATCTATTTAGCACTGTTGATGCTTGCTGTGAGCCGGTTCTCGGTCTGAGCGAAGCGATTGCTCATCCAATCAGCTGTAACGGCGAATTTTGGATTAGCGATGAAGCAGATGGGGGCGGGAATGAAATAACCCCCGGTTTTCCGCTGCTTTTCTCAGGCCAACCCGGTGAACTGCGTCTGCCGCCACCAAAGCACGGCGAGCATACAAATGAGATTCTTCAATCACTGGGTTATGATAGCGAAACAGTTGACAGTCTGGAGCGTAAAGGGGTTGTAAAAAGTTACAGCGGGTGAGTTCTGTTTAGGGTTTTTGGACTTTACCGAAAAAGCTGTGCGATCTATAATAACTTATGCAACCAACTGCGATAAAAGAAAAAGAAGAAGAACGGGTAGCGCTGATTTTAGAGCAATTGGCTGCATATTATCCGGAGGCGACGAGCGGCCTGGTTTACAATAACCCGTACCAGCTTTTTGTCGCCACCGTGCTGTCTGCACAGACCACGGATGAGCAGGTAAACCGCATAACTTCAGAACTTTTTCGGGCAGTTCCCTCCGTTGACAGGATGTCTCTGATGCAACCTGAAGATTTGGAGCCATATTTAAAAAGCTGCGGGCTTTACCGCCAGAAAAGCCGGTTTCTGATTGCGGCAAGCCGCATTATTGCAGCAGAGCATGAAGGCCGTATTCCGGACGACTTTGAAGAACTGATAAAACTGCCCGGAGTAGGGCGCAAAACTGCAAATGTGATTATCAGCAGCGCCTTTGGCAAGCCGGCGCTGGCTGTAGATACCCATGTATTTCGTGTTTCAAAAAGACTCGGATTGGCAGACGGCAAATCAGTAGATGTTGTTGAAGAACAGTTGAAACAGGTAATTCCAATGAAAAGCTGGAGTAAATCCCACCATCAATTGATTGCTCATGGACGTAGAGTATGCCATGCCCGTAAACCACGGTGTGCCGGCTGCTTTTTAAGCAGTTTATGCTTATATGCAAGAGAAAGGGGAGAAAGTAATTGACTTTGGAACAGCTTAGCAGTAAAGATCTAAGGCTGACCTGCGATATGAAGGGCGTCACTTTTGAAACTACGGCTGAAGTGCCCCCGCTTGAAGGAATGATCGGGCAGGAGAGGGCGGTAACGGCAACTGAATTTGGCCTGCGCATCAAGCGGCCGGGATACAATATATTTATGACCGGCCTGACCGGAACAGGAAAATCAAGTTATGCCCAATCGATCATCAAAAAGATTTCGGCAGGTGAACCGGTCCCGGATGACTGGGTTTACGTATATAATTTTGACCAACCCGGAGAGCCCATTGCCTTGAACCTGCCTGCCGGCAAGGGCACAGGTTTCTGCCACCAGGTAGAAGAACTGCTGGAAGATTTACGGGAAAGTATACCGAAGGCGTTTGACGGAGAAGATTATGAACGTCAGAAGTCAGTTTATGTAAAGGAATTTCAGGAAGCCAGGGCGGAACTGTTGGAAGAACTTAACAAAGCGGCCCTGGAAAAGGGCTTCTCCCTGAAAAGGACCAGCTCCGGTTTTATAACCGTTCCGCTTCAGGAGGGTGAACAGATCAGCGAGGAGGACTACGCCAAGCTTGATCAGGAAAAGAAGGATGAACTGGAGAAAAAGTCTACAGATGTACAGCTAAAGGCGCTGGAAATTATGCGCCGGGTGCAAAAAGTCGAAAAAGCGATGAGAGAAAAACTGAAAGAGTTGGACCAGCGAATCGGACTGGCTGCTATCGGCCATCTTTTCAGCGAATTACTGGAAGAATACGATCAATATCCGGCAATTAAGAAATACCTGAAAGCTTACCAGGAAGACGTTCTCTCAAATCTCGCTGATTTCAGGGGTGAAGATGAAGAACAGCAAAGCCCGATGTTCTGGCTGCGCCAGCAGAGCCAGGAGCAAACGGATAAGCGTTATACTGTAAACTTACTTGTTGATAATAAGGATACTGAAGGGGCGCCCATGGTTTACGAGACGAATCCTTCTTATTATAATTTGCTGGGGCGTGTCGAGTACGAGAACCGGTTCGGGATGGTGGTCACTGATTTTTCGATGATTAAAGCGGGCGCGCTGCACCATGCCAATGGGGGATACCTGATTCTACAGGCCAGGGATGTTTTTTCTGCCATACAATCTTGGGATGTTTTAAAAAGAGTTCTGCGGACCAGCGAAATTCGGATTGAAAATATCAGTGAACACTTTGGGTTGGTGGCCATGGCTACCCTGCGTCCGCAGCCGATACCTCTAAATATCACGGTAGTTATGATCGGCAATCCCTTTATTTATCAGATCCTATATCATTATGACGAAGATTTTAGAAAATTATTTAAAATTAAAGCGGATTTTGATATTGAAATGGAACGCAATGAAGACAATGTCAATAAGATGGCCGGGTTTATCTCATTCCACTGTAATAAACAGCAGCTGCGCCATTTCGACCGTCCGGCGGTAAGCGAAATTGTCGAATACAGTATTCGGCTGGTTGAAAACCAGCAGAAGTTGAGCACCCGCTTTAATGAAATTGTTGATCTGCTTTTTGAAGCCGACACCTGGGCTGAACTTGATGGAGTTGATGTAGTCGGGAAAAAGCAGGTGGAGAAAGCCCTGGATGAGATGGTATACAGATGCAATAAATATGAACAAAAAATTATGGAATTGATTAAAGAGGGAGAAATTTTGCTTGACCTTGACGGAGAAAAAATCGGCCAGGTTAATGCCCTTTCTGTGCTTGACCAGGGCGATTACCGGTTTGGTCGGCCTTCGCGAATTACCGCTTCCACTTATTTGGGGCGTAAGGGTATAATAAATATAGAGCGGGAAAGCGATCTCAGCGGACGGATTCATAACAAAGGGGTCCTTATTCTCAGCGGTTACCTTGGCAGGCGTTACGGCTCGCTGGCCCCGCTTAATCTGACTGCCAGTCTATGCTTCGAACAGTCATACGGCGGTGTTGACGGGGACAGCGCCTCAGCTGCTGAACTTTTTTGCCTGCTTTCCAGCCTGGCCGATGTTCCCCTCAGGCAGGATCTGTCAGTAACCGGTTCAGTTAACCAGAAGGGTGAGATTCAGCCTGTCGGCGCCATCAACAGCAAAATAGAAGGTTTTTACATGGCCTGCAAGGCTAAAGGTTTAACCGGAAAGCAAGGAGTTATTATTCCGGAAAAGAACCGTCAAGCTTTAATGCTGAAAAAAGAAGTGATTGAAGCGGTCGATAAAGGTAAGTTTAATATTTACGCGATTAATACAGTCGATGAAGGACTCGAACTGTTAACCGGAATGCATATCGGTGAAATGTTGGATGACGGCACTTTCACAAAAGATAGTTTTAATGCAAAAGTCCTTGAGAAAATTAAGCAGTTTAATGAAATATTGAGCAACTTTAAAGAGGATAAAAAAGGAAATCAGGAAGGTTAAGTCATGCACCTGGTTCTCGTGGAACCTGAAATACCACCCAATACCGGTAATGTTGCCAGGACCTGTGTAATGACCGGAACAAAACTTCACCTGGTTGAACCACTGGGGTTTTCGCTTTCCGAAAAAGAGGTGCGCCGCTCAGGCCTTGATTACTGGCAGTACCTGGACCTGGAAGTGCACCCTGATTTTGATACTCTTAAACAGGCTTACCCGCTGGTCAGGTATTTCTTTTTTACTACAAGGGGAAGGCAGTATTATCACCAGATAGAATATCAGCACGATGATTTCCTGGTTTTCGGCAGTGAAACTAAAGGGCTGGCACAGGATATTCTCGATCAGGCCGATAATGTAGTACGCATACCCATGGTTGAGCAAATCCCGCGATCCCTGAATCTCGGTAATTCAGTGGCCCTGGTTTTATATGAAGCTTTAAGGCAGCAGGGTTTTCCGGGAATGACATAATTAACACTTGCTATTTTTTATATGGTCGGCTTCTTCGGCTTTGCGTTTATCCAAGTAGTAGTGGACCAGGAGTACTTTGAGTGTTGCTGTTATGGGAATGGCAAGGATAATCCCCAGCAGGCCCATTAACTGCGCTCCGATTAATACCATGATAATAACGGTAAGCGGGCTGATATCTGTTGCCTTACCCAGAAATACCGGCGTGAAGACAAAAGCATCAAGGATTTGGACCAGGATATAGAGCAGTAAAACCAGAAAAATACTGGGGGTACCGGGCATAATGCTTAAAAGTAAAGCCGGGATTGTTGCTACAACCGGTCCGATATAGAGAACGATATTGAAAATTCCGGCCAGGATACCGAGCATCAGGGCGAACGGCATCCCCAGAATGGATAGGCCAAGCCAGGTAAGCAGGCCGACAAAAGCGCATTTAAGCAGGGTACCGCGAATATAAGCGCCGACCTTCTCATCAACAATACTAAGAATATGAACAACATTTTCCTTGTAAATCTGGGGAAATAAGAGGGTAAGGTTACGTTTGGCCTGATCAATGTCCTGGACCAGGTAAAAAACAAGGAAAACCAGGGCCAGTATGATCCAGGCCCGGGTTAACAAGTCCATTGACAATGCAGTTAAACCACGCAGCAACTGCTGAATGTTGCCGGGAGCCTGCCTGATAAACTGGTTTGAATACTCTATAAATGTTTCGGTGAGCTGCAGGTTGAAACGCTGGTCCAATTCTTCCAATTCTGCTATCAGCGCCGGCAAATCCTGAATGAATTCTGTAGTCAGGAATATCAACAACTGTCTAACTTCGATGATTAATCCGGGAATCAGCAGGTAAAATAACAGGGTTATAGCAACCAGTATA
>PWUG01000312.1 GCA_003562605.1 Syntrophomonadaceae bacterium
TAACATCAGACAGGAAAAGGTGCTGTAAATATCTAACATAACTAGCATTAAATGTGATGATCGTGAGTTAACATTCTCTAGCTTGACATAGCTTCAATATGTTTATGCAACGTTACTGATTGGATATGAAATAAACTAACTCACATCGAATATTGTGACGCTCGGTGTATTTCTGCATCTCCTGGTGACATTTCTTGACCATGTTTGGCGATAAGTCCTGTATGTGCAAAGAACCTTCTTCACTCAGTTTGTTGGCGATGCGGTGAGTATCCCTGCCCGTTCCACAGCCAACTTCCAATACTCTGCCTTCCGGAGAGATGTCCAGATTCTTAAACTTCGCTTCCCGGATAGCGTGCTCATCAACGCGCATGGCCTCGTAAAGCCAGTCAACTGAGAGATCATAAAATGAGTCAGCAACTGCGTCGCAATGCTTTCTGGCGCTTTCCTCCAAGGGCCTTAAAACTTCCGGGAAAGTGAAGTCCGGAAAGAGTGATGCCCTGGCATAAATACGACCCCTTTCGTTTTCCCATCGATCCTTTTCTTCGTGATAAATAAGCGGCGTTTTTAGTTCCGGACAATACCAATTATTAAATGTTCGATTAACCGTGTTAATAGTGATAAGCCTCCTTCAGGTTGTTGGAACAACCAATCAAATTCGTGATACAAACCTTCTTCCATTGCTGTAAGAGTATGCTCCAGATGCAGAATCACTGTTCAAAGTACAAAAAAACATGCGAGCCAATGGCTTATAACTGAATACTACTTTATGCAGCTTGACGCATGGAAGACCAACGTTTAAAGGCGGGAGTCCAATAGATAATTAATCATCTCTTCGGTAAACAGGTTTTCCCGCAATCGGATCTTCTTGTATTTCGCGATAAATGCCTGCCCTGTTAAATACCACAGAACACGTTTTCAACAGTATTTTTAGATCTAACCAAAAATCCCTGTTATCCACGTACCAGATGTCCAGTTCGACTCTCTCCGTCCAGGTTAATTCGTTCCTGCCGTTTACCTGTGCCCATCCGGTGATGCCCGGCAGGACCAGCAGTCTCCGGCGCTGCCTTTCATTATAGTTATCCACCTGGTAGGGAAGCGTAGGGCGCGGTCCCACCAGGCTCATTTCTCCTTTCATGATGTTAATGAGCTGAGGGAGTTCATCGATACTCAAGCTCCTCAAAAATTTACCGACCCTGGTGATCCGCGGGTCATCTTTTTCGATAAAAACTCCCGCGCCTTTATGTTCTGCATCTACCACCATGGTCCGGAATTTATATACACGAAAAGTGCGCCCATCTTTGCCCGCTCTGGCCTGGCGGAAAAAGACAGGGCCGGGGTTATCCAGTTTTATGGCCGCAGCGACCACACAAAATAATGGGGACAGCATAACCAGCCCTGCGCAACTGGCGGTGAGATCAAGCAAGCGTTTCATGGAAAACTCCCCCTGTTTATCATTCTATACAACAATCAGCATACCATCACAGAGTTAGCATCGCAAGACAGTATCGAAAACAGTATTTCACTCCAGGCAGTCAGCAAAGAAGTCTATCGTCCCGGGCAATTCTTCCGGCATATTATAAATTGCGTTAGGGCCTGGTTGATCACTCTACCGGTTATTTAGCCCTTGCTTTATTCCACCTGGCGTTACTCAAGCCCATTGCTTCCAGGATCACACTGTTCACTTTGTGAACGTCATATTTCTCTTCGGCAATCTTCCGGCTTTGTAAACCCATTTCTTGCATGATCCCGGGTTCGTTGATAAACCGTTCCATGGCCCGGGCCAGGGCCCTGCTGTCCTTTACCGGCACAAGAAATCCGTTCACACCTTCCTGCACGGTTTCCCGGCAGCCCGGGGCATCGGTGGTAATGATCGGCCTTCCCATGGACATAGCCTCCAACACCGTCCGGGGGGTTCCTTCCCGATAAGAGGGAAGGACATAAACACTGGCTTGCTTGATGAATGGCCGCACGTCTTCAACCCTGCCGTGATAGTCAATCAGCCGTTCTTTTTGCCAGTGTTCAATGTCTTCTTTACTAATAGCCGAAGGGTTCTCATCGTAAGGGCCAACCAGGTGGAACTGCACTTCCGGGTATTTTCCTTTGATTTCACGGGCGGCCTGGATGTATTCCCCAATCCCCTTATCCCACAGCAGGCGGGCGATTAATAAAAACGCGATGGGTCGCGGAGGTAAAGGTGCGGATGTAAACCGGTTCGTATTTACCCCGGAACCGTTTACCTGGACCACTTTATGCTGCCCGGATAGAATGCCATAAGATGAAAAAGTCTGGATGTCATCCGGATTTTGAAATAAGACTGTCCTGTTGCGCTGCAAGGCTGTTTTGTATAGCTGGATGGCCGTTTTCTTTAACAACCGATGCTTTAGCGTATCGCCAGAAAAGATGTAGCCCAAACCTGTGATCATGGAATAGATCTCCGGCACCTTTGCCCTGGATGCAGCCAGGGATCCGTAAATAACCGGCTTGATTGTATACAGGAAAAGGATGTCGGGTTTTTCCGCTTTGAAGACAGCGGTCAAGGATCGCATCGTCGCGTAATCTTGCACAGGGCTTAAACCGGTTCTGGCCAACGGGATGGTTGTATACCGGGCTCCCAGGGCATTTACCTGTTCTACTACTTCTTCACCCGGCGCGACAGCCAGCACTTCATGCCCCCGGCTTACCCATTCTTTAATTAAATCTCCCCTGAAATTTATTAACGATCGATTCAGCCCGGCAACAATTGCAATTTTTGCCAATGGATGGACGCTCCCTTCATAAACATAGGAGATTAGCCTAGAATTTTAACGCTGGCCATCTCTTCTTTATTCAGTATTTAAACAGGAATTGTTATTAATCCCTTCTCCTGCAGGCAATCCATGTATAACTGTTCATATGCTACTACCATTTTGTCAATCGTGAAATACGTTGCAACCCTTTCTCTTCCCTTTACTCCCATATTCTTTCTTTCATTGACCGGAATAAGTACCATCTTCTCCAGAACACCAGCTAATCTTTGAGGATTTTGAGGTGGCACCAAAAAACCGGTTTCCTTTTCAGTGACTAGCTCTGGAATGCCTCCAACGGACGTTGAAACAACTGGCAGTTGTGATGCCATAGCTTCCAAAACAACAATTGGTAGCCCCTCCCACAAGGAACTCAGCACCAGGGTATCAGCAGAAGCCATTAACTTTGGAATGTCATCTCTAAGACCGAGGAAAAAAACACTGTCTTTGATGTTCAACTGCTCAACTTGTTTCTCCAGAGTATTGCGCAGTTCACCATCACCCGCAATCACAAGCTTAACTCCTCTATAACCTTTTTTTTGTAAAAAAGATACCGCGTCAAGTAAAAACGAATAGCCCTTGGGGGGCGACAATCTTCCCACCGCAAGGAGGAAAAAATCTGTCGCTTCAAGTCCAAGCGAATGTCTAATTTTTTCTTTTTCATCTGTTGTAAGTTTAATCGAGAAGTCTTTTAGTTCGATACCATTATATATAACCTTGAGTTTGCCAACAGATACAAGGTTCTTTTTCTTCATGATGTCCGCAGCCGCTTGGCAAATGGCCGTAGCTTTCAAAGCATACTTATCTGTATACCTAATTGCATGCTCTTTAATCTTTCCTCCAAACGTGACACTGTGGATGCTAGAGATGATAACCGGTACTTGATTCCAAGATCCGACTATTCTCCCAACAAAATCAGAAGAAAATGGGTATGTTTGCAGAATATCCGGCTGAATCGTATTTATTAATCTGTCTATTTTCCAAATTGATAGCACATCAGCCTTCGACCGAACATTAATATTGTATACAGGCACATTTAATCCTAAAATGTTATCCAATAACCACCCCCGATTTTGGACGAAAGTTATGATGCAGGGTTCATAAGTAGACAAATCGATATTTTTCAGCAACTGATAAAGCATCATTTCCGCGCCACCGATACTTAAGCTATGAATAAGGTAACAAATTTTAAATTTTCTCTGGGGCATATATGTCCTCCAAGATCTTTCTGGCTAACCAATAAATAGGGCTTCCTGCATAGTCCCAAAAACCTCGATAAATACTGGCTTTTAGCCCTGTATTGTGCTCTGTCAAGCAACTTTGATCTTGTTTTGCTCTTTTAAAATTTCATCATTCTTTGCATTCTTGTTTCGCCAGCGGATATACCTTCGAATGGCAATGGCCAGCTCCTCATGACTTTGATAGTAAGCGCTTTTGAGTACAAAATGACGATGCGGTCCAAAGTGGCATTCTATTCGATTCAGCCACGACGCATAAGTTGGTGTATAGACTAAAACAACGTTGTGTTGCGCTGCCCACTTGATAACTTTTTTGTGCTTATGAGGGGAGAAGTTATCCAGGACAATGTAAAGTTTCTCCCCCGGGTAGCGCCGCCTTAAGTACTTCAAGAAAGTCAGCACTTCTTTGTGAGTTTTGCGCTTATTATGATGGGCAAAAAGCTTATCATCTTTTACAAGGCCAGTTCAACGATCATGGACTTTTCTTCTTCTGTAATGGACAGTTGACGACCGCCCCCTTTTTCCCGGGGCAAAGAATCCAAACCGCATCGATGGGCTTACAGAGATCCGTAAGGCAGAAACCGTGACCATAACCGGCCTGAAAGGAAAGCTGGCCAAGGAATCGCAGTTGGAAGAAATGGAGCCTGAACTGGAATAATTGTATGAAGACCTGTTAAGCACGTTTTAGTTTATACAACCTTGATTTCTATGAATGCCCATGTTCATTGGGCTTAAGGCCACTTTTCCAATAAACGTAGCAAACTCACGCTAGCCTATTAATTCTAACCAGTCATTCACCAGGGTTGTTATTCGAAAATCCTCAGCCCTTTGCAAACCTTTTTGCTTGTAATAAGCGCTTCTCTTATCGCTTGATAAGCAGCTGATAATTGCATCCGCCATTCCTATTTCTTCCATCGTCAAGAATTCATGAGACTTATAATGCTTTCCATCGCACACAGGGATTAAAATGCCATACTCTGCAAACTCAAGATCAGTTGTCTGATAAAATACATCTGTCCTTGGAGCTAATATTTCCCTTGGACCGGTTCTACAATCATGAGCAACAACAGGTGTGCCACAGGCTATCGCTTCCACCAGGGCATTAGGGAACCCTTCAAAAAGCGATGAAAGCACAAACAGTTTGGAGCGGGAAATATATTTAAAGGGGTTATCCTGCATCCCCAGTAAAAAAACATCATTTTCTAAACCCAGTTGCACAATTAAGTTATTGAGATACTCCTTCAGCTTACCTTCGCCAAGAATTACTAATTTCGCATTGGGATGTTGAGCTTTTACCCTCCTGAAAGCCCGAATTAAGTGCCATTGCCCTTTCTGATAGGACAACCTTCCAACGTTTATGATCACATCATGTTCAAATATATGATTATGTTGGTCATGGAGTGCTTCCTGGCTTAAACTATTAATATTGTCAAGATCATAAGGGTTATAAATGACAATGATTTTATTCTCTCGAA